>DXSO01000147.1 GCA_019410445.1 Sutterella sp. | reverse complement strand
GGCACGTCCGGTGGTGTGGGAGGGAGCGAGGTGCAAACCCGCTCTCTACCCGATCCAACCGTTGCGATCAGTTGGTTTATTGGCTTTCAGATAACGCAGCTGTATGAAGGCCTTCGTCAAAGAATTGTTGGGCAAACGGTTCGTTGTCCGTATTCGGCTGCTCAAACGGCTCTTGTTCAATGAGCTGATTATTGTCGTAAAGCCAAAACTTGCCGGCGTATTCCGGGTTATTCGTGAGGAATTTGCGCCCGAGATGGACCTGCCCAGTTTGCGGATCCAAACGCCCGACATGGCATCGTTTCTCAATGCGTGACTGTTTCTTTTCCGGATCCCAGCGATTGCGATAGACGTAGACATAGGTACGCCCATCAGCATCCGTGTACATAGAGAAAGACCAGGGATTAGGAAGAATAAATAGGTCGACTATGCGTCAGATCAGGAGCTCCCGGAGCTAGTCTTCGGGAGTTTGGGCTTCATAGTCACTCGTTAATAACAATGAAACCCTCCGTATTTTGGATTCGGCGGGTTTCCCTATTTACGCCAAGTTTTCGGCACAGGCGTTGATGCTGAAAACAACAACGAAAATCGAGCAAAGAATTAATGCACCTCTACGGGGAATCCGGGTTGGGTGAAATCAGCTTTTTCTAAGGCAGCTCGTACCGCTAATTGGTCTTTTTGCGATAGTTTTCCATATTTGCGTTGGCCGACCAACACCGACAAAGGCGCCAAAATCGTTTTACTGCAACGAGCCGTGGAGGGGTTGCTTAAGCCGGCAGCCTGCCAGTCGAGCAATGGGATTTCTCTCCTTCAATACCCTGTTTAGGTGGATGCGTTGTGACCTTGACAGACAAAAGCATAAGTTGCACGCCGCCTTGACCTATGCCGCCGAAGATGACGGGGCGGAACTTGAAAACATCTGGTTGATCGTCAAAGGCAAATGGAATGCGCCAGACCTTATAAGGCTGAGGTGTTGTTTCACTTCGCATCGTCATGATCGTAGTCGTCGTCTTCACGCCATGAGGCGGGCAACACAACGTTTTCGTTGCGGATTTCCGGCTTGAGGATGTTCGGATTGTTGTAGTTCACTAACGGGACCGTACGAACTTCAAATGGAAAACCCCCGCACTGGTTAAACATACGGACAAAGATTTTGATGGCGCCAGAGGGCGTCAAACCAAGAGCTTCAGTTGTTTTCACGAACAACTCCTTGTCCGTGACAGATATTTTGGTATTAAGAGATGTAATCGCTTCCATAGCAATCCCTCGTATGTCTACTAAACTAATAGACTACTTTAGATTAGTTTTATACCACTTTTGTCAACAGTCAAGTAAGTTGCCCCCCTAGCGGACAAATCTTGACCCCTACAGAAATGCATTATTGAGCTCGCCCTTACGACTTTTGAGGGTATTTCCAGAATTTATTTTACGTAGATCAGTTGATCTCGTTAATCATGTCTCTTTTAGAGGGAAACTTAATGAGAGCATGCAACTTAAAGTGACTTGAATTACATTGTATTTATTAATTTAGAGATATTCATCTCGCCTCAACTTAATCTATAGTTTGCAAAATTTATCTCCTTCAATGCCAGCAATATTTTCCCAAAGATCAAGCTTCTTACTATTATTTAAGCTGTTTGACCGGCCAAATAACTGCATGGCTTCGGCGAAGCTGAATGGCAAAAATGGGGCTTGGAATTCTTTTGTTTTTTCGGCGTCGGGAAGTTCTGCGATCTGCAGTTCCTTTTCATAGCGAGCAGCCAGACTGGCAAGAATGCGGACCAATGCATCGTGTTCAAGACGTCGTTCGCGAACGATGAGTTCATCTTCATTGCGATGCGTACTTGCACCGATTTTTCTGAAAATGAAATCAAGCTCTTTGATGGCGGCTGATGCGGGTTTCGTAATAAACCGGATGCGATACTGCGGGAGCTGATCCTCAACGTATGGGATTAAACAATCGCTGACGTCCATGAGTTGTCGGAGTGCGCTGCGGAAAAGTCCAAAGGCACTTTCTGTGCCATTGGGCGGAAGAGCGGCATGGAAAAGGTGAGCATATTTATCAAGGAATTCACGGCAGTCATTTTGACTGATGAACCCTCGTATCTTGTCAACAATCAAGATGCGGGCGTTCGCAGTAATGCGCGCTAGGACGACGTTTTGAAGATGCGCGGGAAGATGCCACAGGGTATCTGGTTCATTGGGTTGCCAGGAGTCAAGCATTTGCTCATCAATGTTGCTCTTTGGAAGTTCGGCAGCATTCAAGGCTGGCAGAAGCCAATTTGCAGCCGCAGTGAAGGCTGCTCTCGATTCACCGACTTCCGATAAGACGGTCCAAAGCGCAAGCAGCTCTTTGCGGTCGGAATTCGGGATGCGGCAGAGCAGATCGACAAACGTATCTTCAGTAGCAGCAGTCATAGAGCACTCCAAAGCACTTAATAAACGGACATCGGGAGAACATCATTCAATTCATCCGATAACCCATCATAGTTCCTCGATGCGACGAATGGCGACGCACGCGGTTTTATGATGAAGTTAAGGAAAGATGGCAGAAAAGCTCTTGGATATCTCTTGCTGCCGAGTTTTGTCAGGAGAATACACACAGATGTCTCGGTCTCGACGTCACACACCCATTGGTCCATTTTTTTGCTGCAACAGCAATCACATCTCAGAAAAACTAGAAAAGCGCTGGCGCAACCGCATGATTCGTGCTGCCGCCCGCAATGCACTTGTTCGAGCACTGCGGCTGAATGAATGCCTCGAAGATGTCGAGGCTCTATATGCTGAGCCGAAGCCTTGGTGTTTCATTAAGCTCTACGGCACGGAGAAGGAAGGCAAATATTGGTATAGCTTTGCCAATACACCAGAAGGTGCAAAGGAGCGAACTCAATTTATGCGAAAGTAAGAAGCAGTCATCTTCATTTGCGATGCAGACCTCATGTTAGATGATGTTCAAGGGGGACTATAATTTTACAATCCAATTGAGCATTTTTTACAGCAACAAATATTGATTTTTTTCTGATTCTTTTTGAATGGAGCCTACTTTACTATATCGTTTTCTTAAGATAATTATATATATTAACAAAATATTCTTGTGTAAATAATTAAAGCCAAACGTTTGCGGCTGTTTTATGGTCAATGGGCGCCGTTTTTTTTGCCAAGAATGTTGAATCGGTCAGAGATAATAGTAATCCGCAATAAAATCCGATCTAAATTTTGTTTTTTTTTATCATGGGAATTCTATGCAATATTGACAGGTAGAAATACGAATGAAGAAACGATGCATTTATTGTTGTGAGGTTAAATGATATTCAAGTTAAGGCTACTGAAACTAAACAATAGTGTTGCTTTAATATTAAGAATACACGTTTACCGATGAATCGAAGAACCAAAGGCCGTGGTCTGAAGTCAACGATAGCTGATGTAATAATGTAATCAATCTGGCGAGCTGTCAATTGCATTATTTTCGTATTCGAATGCCATAACGATCTTTAAGCGGAGGAGACCATGAGTTTATTCAAGAAAAAGGAGGGTGCTTAATCCTTTGAGTATCTTCCAACCATCAATGATAAGCACTGACTAACCCGTTAAAGGGGCAAAGACACCCTAATTAATGCTTGCCTTCACAAAGCATTGATGCCGATGGCTTAAAAAAACCAACGATCAAGTGTGATAAGAGGTAAGGTTCACATAGTGACAAACACTATTGCGATCGACCCTGTGGAATTGAGTTTATGGATTGGCGACGTGTTTTCTTTCGATGTACGATCTTGCGGCATTTTCTTGCACGCCCCCGCGGGGTGCTCAGTGAGACTTATCGTTATGAAGAGATTTCACTATTTCCGAAGGATTTAAATGAGAACTATCACCCTTCGGATTTTGCGGAAAAAGTCGTTGATCCAAAGAGTTTTCGCAATATTTTGACCAGCACTCTGGGTTGGACAGTGAGTTTTGTACTGGCCTTCTTTTTAGTTGTTCAACTTACTTATACTAGGGAAACCATTCGACTGCTCGATGAACGGCAGATCTCGCTTGCCCAGGCGACGGCGGACTCCATTGCGACGCGCTATCGTAACTTAGGCATCATCGCCGAGGGAGCTTTAGACGATTTCCCTTCCCAAGATCCCAGCTCTGTTGCTTGGCAGCGAGTACTGCAGAAAATTCAGCGTTTTGCACCTGCTGTATCCCTGCATCTCGAAAAGGTCCCGGGACAATACGAGTCATTGCTTTCTCCAGAAGCTCGAGAACAAAGTATCCATGAGCAGTATGTTTTTGTTTCTATTCCCGTTGATTCACCACAATGGCATGGCTATCTTGCCATTGAGGTGCAAAACACTTTTTGGCTTTCCTCGGCCTGGCGGGCTGTATCCGATGCGGGTTTGATTGGAACTTTGTTTGACGGTAGGGGCAGTGTCATTATCTCTGGACCACCCACCCGCTGTCAAGCGGTCTACCGCTGTTTTTGATTCCGGA
>DXSO01000146.1 GCA_019410445.1 Sutterella sp. | reverse complement strand
TTCTATATGTCCAGATCAGTCGAAACTTCACTTCGGTTGATGTCCGACATCGTCGTGACACCAGCAACGCCAGCGGAATTTGTCAGGTACAGGATCGTACCCGCTTCCTCCGAAGGGATGACAACGCGCCAATCGCGCAACAGTCATCCAAAGCCCCCTAAAGGCTCCGTGCTTTTCAAAAGCCTCAATCGCATAATTGGAACACGTCGGTACAAAACGACACTGATGTCCAACCCATGGCGAAAAAGTAAGCTGATAGAGACGAACCAACGCAATGAATAATCTTTTCATCACTGTTTGGAATCTGGTTTCAACTCAACCGTCTTGAGTCTTTTGAAAAGCGCGGCTATCGCAAGTTCTGTGCTGCGTCGAATATTGCCCTTGGCACCGGCAACTGTCGTGTTTCCCTGCACAAGCAATGGAGTACGGTAACGAAGACTTATGTCAAGACCCAACCCCAACCGAGTGCAAACATGTCGCATTTCGGGCAACGCCTTTCGCGCACATTCCCGCATGATTCGCTTGACAAGAGCTCTGTCAACCGAACGTTTGACGTTTTTCTTTCCGACCGTAAAACCAAAACGGACGAGACCCGCTTGCTTGTGCGCTTGTGCGCACACGCTGACGGAATCGCGTCCGAGTCGGATGCTTCCAGGCCCTTGAGCGCGCAAAACGCTCCCAAAATCCTCTGATTTCAGAATCCGAGCTGATTTCGGAAACTTATTCGCGCAAAGCCTGGGCGTCATGTTGCTCACCCTACGGCTGCGTATAAATGCAGCTTAGAGAGCCAGAACGTGACGGCCCTTGCGACGGCGACGGGCCAGAACTGCACGGCCGCCCTTGGTACGGGAGCGGACGAGGAAACCGTGCGTGCGGGCACGCTTGGTCTTGGAGGGTTGGTAGGTACGCTTGGTAGCCATGATTATTTTCCCAGCTGTAGTTGAATTGATACTTTCTTCGGCGTTGCCGCTCATTCGGACAGTTCATTCAATGACTCTGTCGTCGGCAACCCCGGGCTAATTGTTGTCGGAACCAAGGCTCAAGAAGGGTGAGCACTAAGGCAATCCGATGTCGGATTCCGGCATTGTCGGTGGCGCAAAAAAGCCTCCTCAGTACCGAGGTATCCGAAAAGCCTGATATTAAACCTTATTTTTAGGGTTCCTGTCAACTGTTAGTAGAAAATAAAATGCATCAAAACGACATTTGTCGCTTCCTGTCTCTTTAAGAGCAAGATGCCTTGTTCCATCAGCCAATTCTCCCCACAAAACGTTTAGCAATCTCGGCACTGAAAAATACTGTTTGCATTGTCAACTTTTCGTTGCTGGCGGCAATGAAGACAAATGTCTGTTACTCCGCAAGATGATTTTTCACTCCCATCCACACAACCCCCGAAAAAATAAATTTACTACAGGATTTTGTGGTCTTCTCTAATTTCACTCTCCACGAGTCGTATTAATGTCCTTCACACAACAAACTCGTACAAAGCCCAAAAAAGCGAAGCATCCCCGTAACAGTTAAAATGAATGCCCAACAACCACTCTTTCTTACGATTGAATCGGGGTCCTCATTTCTGCAGCGGCTCCGTTGGAGTGTTCTTTTCTTTTTTCAAGCACTATGAGCGATTTTTGGACCGATTGTCTGGCACAAATTAAGAACGACACGCCTCGTGATGTGTATCAAACTTGGTTTGCCGACCTGACCGCGGAAGTTGAACTTGAGGCCGATTCCATTACGATTTTGGCCCCGTCAGGAGCAAAACTGCGTACTGTGCGGGACTCCTACGGATCCACAATTGCTCAATATGTCAATCGCCTTGCAGGCAAAGAATTAGACATCGTATGGGCCGTGGCACAAAACACGCCCGTAATGCCGTCTTTTTCGGAAAACACTGACGAGCAAATTCCGGATATTGCCGCAACAGGATTGCTACCGAATTTGACGTTTGAGAATTTGGTGGAAGGTCAAGCCAACCAAATGGCTTTTGCTTCTGCTCTTCAAGTCGCCTCCAGCACCAAATCCGTTTACAACCCACTGTTCATCTACGGAGGAGTCGGCTTAGGTAAAACCCATCTGATGCATGCCATTGGGAACCGTTTCTTAAAAAACAATCCCAAAGCCAAAGTTTTGTGTGTATCCGCTCAGCAGTACACCCAAGAGTTTGTTGATGCCATGCGTCTGAAAAACGTCAACTCCGAGCGTTACACAGAAGCAATGCGAAAATTTGATGCCCGTTATCGAGGCATCGACATGCTGCTCATTGACGATATTCAAAGCTTCCGAGATCGCGAAGGTACGCAAACCAACTTCTTCTTGACGTTTGAAAGTATGGTGCCGCATGGCAAACAAATCGTACTGACAAGCGATACGTACCCGAAAAATCTATCCGAGTTTCAAGATCGTCTCCTAAGCCGACTGACACAGGGCTTGATCGTCATGATTGAGCCGCCTGAGTTTGAAATGCGCGTTCAGATTCTTTTGCAAAAAGCAGAACGCTCAGGAATCGTGATGCCTCAGGAAGTGGCTGAAATCATTGCCAAACGTGTCAAAAGCAATGTTAGAGAGCTTGAAGGGGCCGTCCAACAGATTCTTGCCTACACTCGCTTCCACCAAGTTCCTGTCACATTGGAAACAGCCAAGATGGCATTGCGTGATATCTTCAAAGCAACTGCCACTCCTGTAACCATCGACAATATTCAGAAAGCTGTTGCCGAGTACTACGGAATAAAAACCAACGATATTGTCGCCAAATCGAGAAAGGCCAATTTGGTAAGGGCACGACAGGTAGCAATGTACCTTTCCAAGGAGCTCACCAATAAAAGCCTTCCGGAAATTGGGGCTTTGTTCGGTGGCAGAGACCACACCACTGTCATCTACGCACATCGCAAAGTCATGAGCGAACGCAACACGGATGACGGTCTTAAACATGACATCCACTTACTTGAACAACGCCTCAAGAATTGAGATTTCCCATTTTTTTCGCCCCTGACATCTGCGGCGAAAGAACTTCAAAATCAGTAAAATGAAGCAATTCGCGCGTGCGCCCGCGAGGGGTGTTTGCGCTTAGTATTTTTGTGAGGCAATTGAATCCCATGCAGTTTATCAAGTGCACCCGCGAGGCCCTTCTCAAGCCTCTGCAGATGGTTAGCGGCATCGTCGAAGGTCGGCAAACTCTCCCTATTTTGGCCAACGTCCTGATCCAAAAAGAGGGTAACAAGGTAAGTTTTACTACCACCGATCTGGAAATTCAGATTCGCACAACAGCTGATGTCGGAACTGGTGAGGAAAACTGCAAAACCACTTTGCCTGCCGCCAAAATGTTGGCACTGTTAGCAGCACTTCCCAGTGCAACCACAGAAGTGGCTCTCAATGCCGATGAACGAAAGGTTGTCTTGACTGCAGCTAATTCGCGTTTCTCGCTATCTCAACTTCCGGCAGAAGACTACCCCGAGCTCAATACGTCCGAGATGACAACCAGCTTTAAGGTGCCTGCTCAGAATCTGAAACACCTGCTGCAGATGGTTCATTTCGCAATGGCGCAACAAGACATTCGCTATTACCTCAATGGCATGTTGTTGGTTGTGCAAAACAAAAAAGTAAGAACTGTTGCAACAGACGGACATCGCTTGGCTTGTTGCGATGACAATGCCGAAATTGATTTTGACGGCAATATCGAAGCCATTCTGCCTCGCAAAACAGTGCAGCAACTAATGAAGCTTTTGCCGGATTCTGACGAGGAAGTACTGGTTGAGATCGGCAAGTCTCAAGCTCGTTTTGCTTTCGGCGATATTGACTTCCTGACAAAACTCGTCGAAGGTAAATTCCCCGATTACAACCGCGTAATTCCTCAAAATAATGACAAGATTTTCCTGATCAACCGAGAGGAACTGATCGGTGCATTGCGTCGTGCCGCTATTCTGGCTAATGAAAAATTTAAAGGGTTGCGCTGGATCGTGGCTCCGGGCTGCCTCAAAATTCAGAGTGCAAATTCCGAGATGGAAGAGGCCGAAGAACAGATATCCATCAACTATGATGGCGCGGAACTTGATGTTGGTTTCAATGTCGTTTACCTGTTGGATGTATTAGGCAATCTCAAGAACACAGAAGTACGCTTCTCGCTTTCCAATGCTCAAGGAGCCACCCTTCTGACAATGCCCGACAGCGAACTCTTCCGCTACGTTCTCATGCCGATGCGCATTTGACAGTAAATCCGGATCTGAGCGTTTCACCGGGTTTTCAGACGAGGACAACGCCAATGCTCTTTGTGTCCGTCCCAACAAGCGGTACACATATTGGCGTTTGTTTTTTCAGGCGGGCACAACAATATTTTTAATGGGATTTTTAGCGAACTATGGCTGACCAAGAAATCAAGTCGGATGTCTCCAGTTCTTACAACGAGAGCAATATCAAGATCCTAGAGGGTCTTGAAGCAGTTCGTAAGCGCCCGGGCATGTACATCGGCGATGTCTCCGACGGCTCAGGTCTACATCATCTCGTATATGAAGTCGTGGATAACTCCATTGACGAAGCAATGGCGGGGTTTGCATCGAAAGTCTATG
>DXSO01000145.1 GCA_019410445.1 Sutterella sp. | reverse complement strand
CCTGTGCCCATAAATTCATTCGCTCTCGAGCTTTTTCCTTTTCCTGGAGGTCGAATTCCGAAAGCTCCATATGCACATCAGAATCCTCATTCTGTACAACTATCCCGCAGAAGCGCTCAACAATCTCCAACGCTTCGATGAAGCTACACTGACAGTAGCGAGAAATCAGATCAAATCCATCACCCGAACCACAACCTCGGCAAATGAAATTACCTCGCCCCCACCGGTTCGTAAACGAAAAACGATCATTCCCCCCGCACACCGGGCACGGTCTTCCTTTCTTGGCAAAATGCATTCCATCCATGCCACAGGAGATAAAAACCCCCGGCCACTGACCTTTAACAGCCTTCGTTGCAACTTCTGCTCGTCGCCGTAGAGAAGAAAAGATACTCATGAATCAGAAAAAAACGGCGACGCTACTCTTGAATGACTTCGCCTAGAAAGACATAAAACTATTGCGATCGTTGTTTTTCCATGGATCTTGCGTAACTTCCATGGATCTCAGAACCCCGTTGACATCAAACTGGGGCCAAAAGGCCATATCAAAACCGCCGGGCGCACGATATCGATACATCCATGCGTGTTCGCCGACCAAATGAAATTCGTATTTCTGCGCACACTTTCCCCACAGCGCCCAAACATCGGCTTCAGTGGAGACTCCTGGAGTAAGCATTGAGAAATACTTCTCTTGCAACCCTTGTTCGCGGGATACCACATTGCCTTCCTGGTCAATAAAAATCCACCAAACCTCCTGACCAAAAGGCTGCACACTGTAGGTATAGCGAATTGTTCCGTCAGACATCGGGGTTTTTGCCTGAGGTTCTCCCAGATAAGCAACAACAGCCTGTTGTGTCTGCCCAATTTCCACCAATTGAGGATGTGCACAACCGGCAAGCACAATCACGCTTCCGAACAATGTCACCAATGCCGCGCTTTTTATGCCAGATATCACTTTCTTCATTTTTCAATCTCAATTTGAAGAAACAGCTGTCGCCATCCAGAACCATTTGACTAGAACTTACTCAAAGTCACTCGAATCATTAAGAGTCCACGGATCTAATGTCACCTCAAGCGAACGAAGCACTCCATTGACATCAAACTGCGGCCAAACAGCCATATTGAAGCCTCCTGGTGCTCTGTAGCGATACATCCAAGCGTGCTCATTGACAAGAGGAAACTCATATTTTTCGGCACACTTCCCCCACAACGCCCACACATCCGCCTCCGTAGACTTACCCGGTGTAAGCATTGAAAAATACTTCTCCTGCAATCCCTGCTCTCGGGAAACAACTTTCCCGTTCTGATCAACAAAAATCCACCAGACATCCTGCCCAAAAGGCTGTCCGCTGTATGTATAGCGAACGGTCCCATCCGGCATCGTCGTTTTGGCCGCAGGCTCACCAAGGTAAGAAACAACCTCCTCCTGTGTTGTGCCCATCTCCACAAGCTGAGGATGAGCACAACCTGCAAGTACGCCCACAACTGCCCCAAGTGCTATCAAAACACTCACCTTCAGTCCTGTTGCTACATGCATTTTCTCACCTCAATCATGATCTCCGGCCAAACGTAGAAATGCCTTCGATTAAAGTTTATCCAGATGGTGTTCTACGGCAAAGACAGCTGCCTGCACACGACTTTTGATATTAAGTTTGCGGAGAACACTTTGTACATGCACCTTGACTGTCGACTCCGCCAAATCAAGAGTTCGCGCAATTTCCTTATTGGAAACGCCACGAGCCAACCAGGCCAGAGTCTGTCGCTCTCTAGGCGTCAACGATTCTATGTCTGCTGTAGCAGAACTTGTCCGATACGAATCATTGCGCAGCTTCATTACCAATTTACTCGTCATTTCAGGTGAAATCACCGAATCACCGGCAACAGCATGACGAATACTTTGCAACAGGAAATCCGCATCAATTTTCTTCAACAGATACCCCACTGCCCCCAACCGCATGCACTCAGCCAAATCATCTCCATCTTCGCTGACCGTCAGCATGAGCACCTTCATTGAAGGATCAATCTCCAAAATCTGTGCCAAAGCCTCATTGCCGCTCATCGTCGGCATGTCTAAGTCAAGAAGTATGATGTCGGGCTTTATCTGCTCGACCAATTTAACGCCTTCGAGTCCGTCGGCTGCCTCTCCAACAATCTCAAAATCACTCTGTCGAGTCAACAACGCTTTGAGTCCGCTGCGAAACAGCGTGTGATCATCTATAAGAGCGATGCGAATTTTTTCTTTATTGTCTGCTGCAGTCATACCTTAAAAAACCTGTCAACTCGTTTGGTTTAACGGCACCACGTCACCTTGTCAGTTAAACGTGAACCACTCAACGAGATTAGCGCATTTTTGAATCCAAAATCACCCTACAAGTAGGGATTATCCAAAAATCCAAAAGAAAACCCGCCATCGAGATTCCTTTCGAGAGCGGGTTTTGCCAAAAATGACGGAAAACATTCGACCGTCATCAATTCCGATTAGGCATTGGCTTCGGGCGCAGTAGCAGAAGCCGCAGCTTCTTCTTGTTGCTTCTGGGCCTGCTGAGCCATACGTTGCTGATACAAACCTTCGAAATTCACTTCCGGGAGATGCACCGGAGGCAATCCTGTGCGATTAATCAGATCAGCAAGGTTTGCTCTCAGGTAGGGATAGACCGTACCAGCACACAAAACATTAAGAATGTGATGCACACCTTCCTGCGGGATACCACGAATTTCGAAAATGCCAGCCTGCTTGCCTTCGGCCAGGAACATCGTCTGTCCCTTAACTGAAACCGTAATCGTGCCGCGTACCACAACTTCATACGTATTCGGAATCTGCAGGGCTCGCTGAGACACTTCGAACTGAATATCCACATTCGGCTGCTCTTCCGGTGTCGTCATAAAGATTTCCGGGGCATGCGGCATTTCCAGCGACGCATCCTTCATGTAGCAGCGGACGAGCTGAAAGAACGGCTCGTTCTTGGCCTGAGCCAGAGCTTCAGTGTTTTCAGTGGTATTTTCTTCTGCCATTTTGGCTAACTCCGTAAATGAGTTTTTAAAAAAATAAGAAGATACTTATCGGCTAAACGGGGTACCGGAACGACGCCAAGCGTTCAATCCGCCCTGCAGAACATAAACTTGCTTGCAACCGACGCCGCGCAACAATGGCGAGGCCATGCGCGCGCGTTTTCCGTCGTTGTCAACAAGTAAAATCGGCTTGGTTTTATCAATCTTGTCGAGCTCGTAATGAATGCGGTCGGCCGGAATATTGACCGAACGAGCAATGCATTCTTTTTTGAATTCATTGGGATCTCGCAAATCAATGATTTGAGCACCCTGGTGATTGATGAGATCCGTCGCAGAAGCATTATCAACTTCAGCAAAACGGCGACGGTTGATGTAGGGAGCCGCCAATGTCACCACACAAACAAGGATGATGACCAGAAGCAGGATGTTGTCGATCAAAAATTGGTTCACTGCCGTAATTTCCTGTTTTCTTTAAAAATTTTGCCAAAGCCGTCGGCTTATACCCTCTCAAGGAGGAACAACCTTGGAACATATGGGGACTCGAGCTCGGCTTTTCAAGCTTTTACTCAATCCTCCCGATGCAAATTCCTGATTATAGAGACTCGCCCACATAAAAACCCCCGTTAAAAACTCCCACAATCCACTTGAAACAAAAAGTACCCCTGATCCTCTTACTCCACTACAATTAGTTAGCTGTCTCGCGGCAACTGTCTTTGTTGCGGCGGGTTTTTGTGTTGCCTGCTCGTTTGCATTTGCGTCTGCTACTTTCAATGCCTTTCGCGTTTTCTACAAAATTTTTTGTCATTGCGCTTCTGGCTGTAGGGCTCTCTGCACCTGCCCCTAGTGTGCTTGCGGCCGCTCCAAACTCAACAAGTTCACAATCCAAACAAAAGAGAAGTTCCTTGCAAAAGGAACAACGCACCCTTAAAGGCGAAATTTCATCCATCAAGAAAGAAATTTCAGCCAAAGAGGCTAGCCTCGATAAGGTCAATAACGAATTAGCCGCATCTGAAAAAGCGATTTCCAAAAGCAATCGCACGCTTAAAGATCTCAGCACTAAAAAGCAAGATGTGGAAAATCAACTCGAAGATCTAAAACGCGAGGCAGGCATCGTAAGTCTTCACGTCTCCGAAGCGGAAAATTTGATTGCCAGCATCAGTCAAGCGCAGTTCGTCAATTCCCGCCGTCATCCTTGGCAGACAGCTCTAGCAGGCAATAATCCCAACGACATTGCTCGCATGTCGGCCATCTTGCAATACATGGCTCGAGAACAAGACAGAACGATTGACCGTTTAGCCAATCGCCGCAAAAATATTGAGCTTGTCACGGCAAAAACGAACCAAACACAAAAAGAATTGCTCCAAATCGAAGCTGCTGAACAGAAAAACCGCTCTGAGCTGGAGCGCGAGAAGAGCCGAAGAGAAAGTGCGTTCGCTCAGCTCAAAAAAGAGCTCAGTTCACAGAAAGCTCGTTATGAACAATTGGTTAAAAACGACCGTCAGCTCACCAACCTAATTGCGGACATCGATAAACAAATTGCTGCAGCTGCAGCTCGTGAACAAGCTCGAAAGAAAGCTTTAGCTGCCAA
>DXSO01000144.1 GCA_019410445.1 Sutterella sp. | reverse complement strand
GCAGAACGGAGCTCGTCGTGTGCTGATGATCGACAAGGCGCCGGTCGTGGGCGGGCACTCGGCTTTGGCGAGCGGTTCGATTGCGTTCGTGGACGAAAAACGACAGGCGGCTCAGCACATTGAGGATTCGGTTGAGAAATTCCTTGAAGACGCCGTGACCGTCGGCGGCGTTGTCGACGAAGGCATGGTGCGTTTTTTGGCCGAGAAGTCGGCCGACGGCGTCAAGTGGCTGGAATCGCTGGGCGTGCGGTTTGAACCGAGAATTTTTCGCGCCTACGGCGGACTGCATCCTCGCAGTCTGACGGCTTACGGCAACATGGGGGCACGTCGTTATATTTTTCAGCTTCATCAGAAATCCCGAGAAATCGGCGTGCAGACTCGGCTGCTGACCCGAGCCGTCGGACTGAGCAGAACCGAGCAGGGAGACTTTGATCTCGAGCTTCAGGATGAGCGAAACGACAGTCGGTATCACATCAGGGCTCGCAGCGTCGTTCTGGCAACAGGCGGGTTCGGTGCGAATCTGGCTCTGCGGCTTCGCTACAACCCCGGGCTTGATCATGAAATTCCGACAACGGCCAATCCTCACGGACTGGTGCAGGACACCGCCACCGGCGACGGTCTGATTTTGGCCAAAGAGTTGGGGGCGGCTTGGGTCAATATGGATTCCATTGTGCTGCTTTCATACTGGGGCGGACGCATGCTCGACTATATCGGCGCTGAAATATACGTCGACGGCGAAGGACGGCGTTTCGTCGACGAGACCGCTCCGACAAGCCGCATTGCGGAGGCCATTGCTCGATTGCCATCGCGATCCATGTACGTGATTACGGATGCCAAGTCGGTCAAAGGCGTCAACGTCGGAGCCAAGATCACCGCCGGCAGCATTCATCGGTCGGCGTCAATCAAAGAGATGGCCCGCGGCATGAACGTGCCGGCTTCCGAACTCGAGCGCACGATTGAAAATTACAACAAGCACGCCGAAGCAAACGTTCCCGATGAATTCGGCCGAAGCGTCTATGCCCAGAGCATCGATACGCCGCCGTTTTATTGGGGCATGGAGCGGCTGATGATTCATACGACGCTCGGAGGCCTTCGGGTTGATACGACTGCACGTGTTAAGCGTGACGATGGTTCGGTAATCAAGGGGCTGTATGCGGCCGGAGAGGTTGCCGGCGGCATCTGGGGCCGGGATCGTTTGGGCGGCACGGGGTTGCTGCAGTGTCTTGTGCTCGGGCGAGAGGCCGGCTTGGCGGCGTCACGCAGAAGACAGGCGAAATAAGAACGACTTGCGAGATTTGCTCTGTTTGATTTTTGGTTCTATTGTCCTCAATTGCAGGCGAAACATGGCTTAGGAATGAGGATAACCAAATGTCGCAAATTAATTCGTATTTTCATGAAGCCGTAGAAAACAGACGGGTATTGCACCGCAGACCGGAAGAAGGCTGGACGGAGTTTGAAACAACGGCGTTTGTTGCCCAGAGACTGCGTGCGATTGGTTATGAAGTCAGTTTGGGCACGAAGGTGATCAATCCCGAAGCCGTGATGGGACGCGATTCCGAGCGGGTGCGGCTGGCGCAGCAAAGAGCGCTCGCAGCCGGCGTTTCTCCGCAGCTTCTGCAGGAAATGCAGGGGTACACCGGTGCCGTCGCCGATCTCGATACCGGTCGAGCCGGTCCGACAACCGCCTTTCGCTTTGATATGGACTGTGTTTGCATTGAAGAAAGCAGGGAGGCGACGCATGCGCCTGCGAAGTGCGGTTTTGCAAGCGAGTTTGCCGGACTGATGCATGCCTGCGGACACGATGCGCATACGGCCGTCGGGCTTGCGCTTGCGCATTGGGTCGCTGACAACAAAGATGATCTGTGCGGCAAATTCCGATTTATTTTCCAGCCGGCAGAAGAAGGAACCAGAGGAGCGGCTGCGATGGCTGCCGCCGGCGTCGTCGATCACGTCGACTGGCTGTTCGGTTCGCACATCGGGGTTTGCGCAAAACTTGGTGAAGTCGGTGTCTGCCGCAGTGGTTTTCTGGCGACGACCAAGGTCGACGTGACGTTTACCGGAACGCCTTCGCATGCGGGAGCCGATCCTCAGAAAGGAAGAAGCGCTCTTACGGCAGCCTGCGCAGCCGTCATGATGATGCAGGGGATTCCGCGCAACAGCCAGGGAGATACGCGCATTGCCGTTGGAACACTGCATGCCGGAGAAGGGCGAAACGTGACTCCGGTGCATGCCAAGCTTGAGCTTGAGGTTCGAGGAGAGACTCCCGAGGTCAATCGCTACATGTTCGACAATGTCGAACGCATCATCAAGGGTGTTGCACAAGCCTACGATGTGACCGCATGCATGAAAAAGGCCGGAGAGGCGACGACGCTGTCGGTAAGTAAGGAAGCCTGCGATCTGGTCGCGGCCTGCATTGACGATCTTGACGGAGTTGAAGCTCGGGAATTCAACAATGTCGTCGGATCCGAAGACTGCACGATTTTGCTCAGAAGAGCCGCCGAACACGGAGCAAAAACGGCCTTCTTTATTTACGGATGCAATCACTCGGGGCATCATCGGGGCGACTTTGACATTCAGGACGAGCAAAGTCTGCCGATCGCTTTGCGGGTCATGAGTTCGGTCGTCGAAAGGATCAATAAGTTAGCCGACTAATTGTTTGAGTAAAAAATCGGGCGGCAGTCGCGCCCGTGATCTCGATAAAAAAGAAATCGCCCGCACCCCGAGGAGAAAAGGATGCGGGCGACTTGGACAAGAGCCTGTCGAACGATTCGATTAGGCCTTCATCTTGGCGAACTGTTCGCCGGCAATCATGCCGAAAGTCAGTGCGTCAATCACGGCCACGGTGCCCAGACGGGAAGCGCCGTGAACGCCGCCGGCAACTTCACCGCCGGCATACAAGCCCTTGATCGGAGCATGCGTGGTGGCGCTGATCACCTGAGCGTCGTTGTTGATCATCACGCCGCCCATCGTGTGGTGAATCTTCGGGCAGACTTCAATGCCGTAGAAAGGCGGCTTGGAGACGTTAAGACCCTTGTTGAACTTCAGGATGCGGTGGAAGTCCTTGTCTTCGCCTTCGGCGACGAACGTGTTGAACTTCTTGACTTCGGCAAGGAAGGCGTCCTTCTTGATGCCGAAGTGATCGGCCAGAGCCTCAAGCGTGTCGAACTTCTTGACCGTACCCATTTCGAGCGGCAGACGCACGAAGGAGGGGTTGATGGCCTTGACGATGGCGTCGTCGCAGACGGCAATCGGGTAGTTCTTGTCGGCGCCGATCACCTT
The DNA here is from genome assembly GCA_019410445.1 of Sutterella sp. GTDB lineage: Bacteria > Pseudomonadota > Gammaproteobacteria > Burkholderiales > Burkholderiaceae_F > Duodenibacillus. The sequence continues at coordinate 1,316 of DXSO01000144.1, read as the reverse complement.
AAAGAGTGCGTCGGCCTTGATCTTGCGGCCGGCGTGCTCGTCCATGAAGCGCTTGCCGGTCTTGCGGTCGACCACCAGGCCCAAGTCCATGCAGGCGTGGTTGGTAAAGTTCACGGAGACGCCGAAGCCCTTTTCATTGGGGTTGCAGTAGGGAAGGAACTGCAGCCAGCAAAGCTGAACGGGAGCCGCGCCGATGCCCAAAGCTTTGATCAGCACGCCGGCGGTTGCACCGGGCTGATTGGTGGAGTCGGTGGAGGGAACAACGCGCGGATCCTGAATCTGGCGGAACCAGATGTCGCGCGAGAAGCCGCCGGCGGCGAGCATCACGCCGAGTTTGGCGCGAACGGTGCGGGTTTTGCCGGTCTTGTTTTCAAGATCGTCGCTGGCAAGTTTGCTGTTGAAACGGTAGCCCGAACGGTAGGTCACGCCGAGCACTTCGCTCTTGTCGTCGCTCATGATGAAGTCGTCGAACTTGGCGCGGGTGCGAATGACGACGTTCTTGAGCTTTTGCAGTTCGGCATGCATCGGACGGATGTAGCCGGAGCCGGAACCGGCCTTGATTTCGTAAGAGCGGGGAACGGAGTGACCGCCTTCAAAGAGCATGTGGTTGGGAACGAATTCGCAGCCGCAGTCAACGACCATCTTGATGGTGTCGTTGCAGCGATCGGCAATGGTGGCAAGCAGATTGGTGTGGTTGATGCCGAGACCGTCGCGCAGGCAGTCTTCAATGAAGAGTTCCTTGCTGTCCTTGATGCCTTGAGCTTTCTGAACAGGATTGCACGGGCAGGCCACGTTGCCGCCGCAGATGGCGGAGTTGCCGCCGACCACGCTCATCTTTTCGAGCATCAGGACACGCAGTCCAGCGCGGCCGGCCTTGAGTGCGCAGGCCATGCCGGCAAAGCCCGAACCGATGATGACGACGTCGAATTCTTCGTCATACGACTTGATGGCGGAAGCCGGAATGCCGGCGTTGGCTGCAGCTGCGGCCATGATGGCGCCTGAGGCGGCAACGGCAGACTTCAGGAAACCGCGACGGGTGGTGTCAACGTTTTGCATGATGCGAAATCCTTTTATGGTTGTTTGACTCTCAAAGGCTTGTAAGCGACGGACATATGCGTTTGGCTGTCACGTTCGTTTTGCCTTGAGCGACATTGTCGACTTCGCCGCGCGCCGCCGATACATCCCGCGGGATGCATCCTGCGGGATGTAGTGCGAGCGCGGGCATGTCTTCAGAATTGCCCCACAAACCCACCCGTCATGGGCATTGCATCGTGACGGCTGAAACCAAATTTCAGGAGACATGAATCATGATGAAA
>DXSO01000143.1 GCA_019410445.1 Sutterella sp. | reverse complement strand
CCTTACTTGTGCGGCGGAACGTTAGATCAATCACATCTCCATTGCGGGCCAAAGCCGTATAGGCTCGCACAAGCTGCATCAGCGACACGGATATGCCGTGTCCGTAGCTGATCGTCGCCTGCTCAATCGGCCGCCAGCTTTTTGCCGGTCTCAGCCGCCCGCCGGTTGCTCCGGGAAAGCTCGTCTGAGGCGGTGTGCCAAACCCCAGATCACTGTACATCTGCCAGAGCGTCTGCGGCTGCATTTCCAAAGCAATCTTGGACGTACCAATGTTGGAAGACTTCGAAACAACTTGACTAACCGTGATCATGCCGTAGTCATGCGTGTCGCCAATGGTTCTGTCACCAATCGTCAATTTGCCCGGAGCAGTCTGCACCAACGTATCCGGACGCACGATACCCAAATCAAGCGCCTTGGCAATGGCAAAGGGCTTCATAGTGGAACCTGGTTCAAATGTGTCGGTCAGGACACGGTTGCGAATATTTTCCATTCGCACGAAACGACGGGAATTGGGGTCATATGTCGGCCAATTGCTCATGGCAAGAATTTCGCCGGTTCGCACATCCACGACTACGACCGCTCCGGCCTTTGCCTTATGTCGCTCTATGGCGGCCTGCAACGCTTTGTGTGCAATAAACTGCAGACGGGAATCAATGGAAAGCACCACGTCACTGCCGACTTCGCCTTCCTTGACCCAAATATCCTCCACAATCCGGCCAAGTCGGTCTCGAATCACGCGACGGGACCCCTGTTTGCCGGCAAGGATATCGTTGTTGGCCAGTTCCACGCCTTCGCGACCGTTGTTGTCAGAGTCCGTAAAACCAACCACATGAGCCGAGATCGGACCATCGGGATAATGGCGGCGCACTTCGTTGTTGACGTAAATTCCCGGCAACTGCAGCGCACGCACCGCCTCACCCCGCTCAACTTCAATCTGACGGTCAATGTAGACAAAGCTTTTGTTGCTGCGAGCCTTGATGCGCGAACGAATTGCCTCTGGCGACTCGCCAAGCAAGGCTCCTAGCTGTGCAAACTGCTCATCTGTCAGCTTCAGAGCCGTCTCGGGTTCCGCCCAGACACTGCGCGCCGGTATGGTCGAAGCAAGAACCACGCCGTTTCGGTCAAAAATCTGACCGCGCTGTGCCGGTACCGGCAACGTGCGCGCATAGCGCGCCTCACCTTGTTTCTGCAAAAATGCCGTTGAAATGCCGCACTGAAGCCAGAAGGCCTTGCCGAGCACCAAGACCAAGCCTATGAAGAACAAAAAGAACACAACCTTGCTGCGCACAGCGGAAATTTCCGCGCTCAGCAAGGCCTCTTCACCGCTATCGGTTCTGCGCTTTCTCGGAGATGTGTCCTCACGCCAAAACGTGATCGCTTTTTCACAGATCCTTTGGTACAAACGTTCCAACACGGAAGGCGTCATTTGCGCACCTCCATGTGTTCTTTAAGCAGTACCTGCGGCTCAACCTCAAACAAAACCGTGTTGTTGACATCAGCCGCAATAAACCCCATTTCGCCGGCACGTTTAGAAACGGCGGCAGGCAATGCTGCTTTCGACAAATCAAGCGCAAGCTGACTTGAATCATCGGCAAGACGTCGGCCGACGTCATTGGCTCGTTCGATTTCAACAAACAACAACCGAACCCGATACTGCGTCGTCACCAAAGTCCCGGCGCTCACAATAAGCACGATGGCTGAAATGAAAGCCGCCGCAAACAGAAAACGGTCAGACAAAAAAGCAAGCGTATGCGGCCGACTCATCTGCGTCCTCCCCTGCCCTTGTCCCTGCGCTCGTCCATAAGCGCTTCATTCCAATCGGCGGCGGTTCGCACGGCTGTTCGCAATACGGCACTTCGCGCACGCGGATTGTCCTCACATTCCTGATCCGTGGGCTTGATGCGGCGCAAATCGTTCCAGAGAGGCGGAGCAAAAGCATCCGCAGGCAGTGCAATGCGCGAGTCAACGGCCTTATCGGGATGCGCACCCGCATCCAAAAAACGCTTGACAATACGATCTTCAAGCGAATGAAAACTAATGACGGCAAGAATGCCGCCCTCGGCAAGCAAACTGCCCGCAGCTGCCAACGCCATCTTGAGTTCATCCAGTTCGCCGTTGACCTGAATGCGAATGGCTTGGAAACTGCGCGTAGCCGGATGCTGAGCCGAATCGTTCTTGTTCTTGGGGACAGTTCGCGCAATCAACTCGGCAAGCTGAGATGTGCGAACAATGGGAGTTTCGGCACGCACGCGACAAATCGCACGTGCGATTTTTCCGGCAAACCGTTCTTCTCCGTAATCACGAAGCACACGCACAATTTCAGATTCATCCGCCGTGGCGAGCCATTCAGCGGCAGTCATTCCGCAGCTGGTGTCCATGCGCATGTCCAAAGGACCGTCCATGCGGAAAGAAAAACCGCGTTCGGCTTCGTCGATTTGGGGACTCGACACGCCGATATCCATGAGAATGCCATTGACCTGACCGATTCCCATTTCGGCAAGCTTTTCCTTCATGCTCGAAAACGGCGCGTGGACGATGCTAAAACGGGAATCCTCAATGAGTTTGGCAGACTCAATGGCCTCGGGATCGCGATCAAACGCAATCAAACGCGCATCCGGGGCGATGCGTGAAAGAATGGCTCGGCTGTGTCCGCCGCGACCAAATGTGGCGTCGACGAAAATTCCGCTCAGGGGACGTGAAACTTCATCGGCAGCCTGTGTGAGAAGTACCGTACGGTGCAGCGCTTGAGTATCCATTGTTGTTGTCATGATTTGCTCCACTCAAGCGTTAAAACTGAAAATCACCTGCAGCAGCTTCAAAACCCGCGGCAGCGGCCTCTTCCTCAAGCTTGGCAAGACGCTTGGCGTCCCAAAGCTCAAAGTGTTCGCCCATGCCCACAAGCGCCACTTCCTTGTCAATACCGACAAGCGTGCGCAAATCCGCCGGAATCAGAATACGGCCGGCCTTGTCAATGGAAAGATCCACGGCGCTGCCCAACACGATACGCTGCAAAAAACGCGCGGCATAAGGCAACGCCGCCAACGCCTCGCGCTTCTTTTCCCAACGGTTTCGGGGATAAATCAACAGGCAGCCGTCCGGATGTCGGGTCAAAGTCACTTCAAGCGCGCACGACAAAGCCAGAGCCTCGCGATGACGACTCGGCATCGTCATGCGGCCCTTCGCATCGAGCGACAGTAAAGAAGTCCCCTGAAACACGGCGCCAACCTGCAGAAAAACGCACGAAGATCGTGCGCAACGCCGACAGCAATCTCCAAAAACTCAAGATAATCAATACCTTAAGACAAATTGCCATCAGCCTAGGGAAAAGTCCCCACTTTTTCCCACTATTTCACACCGACACTCTAGCACACCACAGGCATCTACGAGACTCTCGTCACTCCTAATTGCACTTTCGAAGTCTTTGATTTTTATTCTTTATTTCGGATTTGTAATCGGTTGAAACGCACCGTCACACTGGTTGTCTGCGTCCCCCCAAGAAACAGTCAGGCTAACTCCGAAGCTCTCACCTGCTTTAAGATGGCACGAACCCGATCGGCCTGCGGATAAAAATCGCGCACGGTCTTCCAAAACGCTGCAGAGTGGTTGAAATGACGCAGATGCACCAGCTCATGCACCAACACGTAGTCGAGAACCTCGGGAGGCAGACAAATCGTACGCCAGGCAATGCGCACAACTCCCGACTGGGAACAACTTCCCCATCGCCCTTTTGCACCGCTCGATTTGATACCGCTCGGACACAGTCCTGTACGCGCCGACCAGTAAGCCGCCCGCTGCGGCAAACGTTCCGCAAAACGCGATTGAAGCCATCGAGAGACTTCTCGGCAAACCACCTCCGGCTTTGCTTCCTGACTTGCTCTTACCCACAGTTCACGCGCGTCATCCGACAACCGCGTCCGCTGTAGGTGCTCCATGCAGCGAATGCCAAGTACTTGGCCTTGGTAGCCGATGTGGCCTTCATGGCGGTAGTCCGCACACAGCGGATCATTCTGCCGGCGCAAAAGTTTTTTCTCTTCTTGCTCGGCAAGCCACCGCGCAACCTGCTCCAAATGGCTTTCAATAAATTCGGCAACAACCGCCTTCGAGACTCGGTTTGAAACCGACACTCGAACACGCCCGTCTCTGACGGATACGCGAAGATATTTGAAACGACCTCGAACCAATCCTGCCCAACACAAAGAACGCACGCGTTCAAGCTCCTGCAAAGGAACCGCTGAGTGCTTGGATGGCAACTGCCTGGATTTGCCGCTATCGGGCATTAATTTTCCTGTGATTCAAAGCGTTCAATCTCGGTCTCTATCCATGTGCGCACTTCTTGAGTCAGTTCATGCGCGCTTTTTCCATCCGTTGCAATCGCAGGACCAATACTCACTGTAATCGTGCCAGGGATCTTGCGTATGCTGTTGCGAGGCCAACAACGCCCGGAGTTCAAAGCAATCGGTACGACTACCGCCCCCACAGCCAAAGCAAATCGAGCACCCCCCGTCTTATAGACCGTTTCCTTATCACCGGGTTTAGTGCGCGTACCCTCCGGGAACAGAAGAACCCACCAACCGCGTTTGACAAAGGCCTTGCCGCGCTCAAGAAAAATCTGGTAGGCGCTTCGTCCCTCTTTGCGGTCAATTGCAATCATTTGCATACTCTTGAGCGCCCAGCCGAAAAACGGCACCCAATGCAGACTTTTCTTGTATACGAATCCTGCAGGAT
>DXSO01000142.1 GCA_019410445.1 Sutterella sp. | reverse complement strand
AGTGCCACAAAGGACACAAACCAAGCGTATCTGCCTGTTCCGAATGTCACAAAACCACGCTTGAGGTTCCTTAGAACCCTGTGCGATCCGCAAAAACACAACTGCATGTTGGTTGCATGAAAAGGAGAGAAACTATGTCGACAAATGATCATGTTGCGATGTCCCGCCGCGGTTTTCTGAAAGGCTCACTTGCCACAGCCGGAGTTGCATTGGCCGGAGCCGCTTCCGCGGGTGATATTCCTGCCGAATGGGCTAAGCCCAAGTGCTCCAACTGGTCCTGGGAAAAACCCATGAAGACCATTGCTGCTGATCAGATCAAAAAGACTATTGATGTTGACGTTGCTGTCATCGGTGCCGGTCTAGCCGGTTTTGCCGCCGCACTTTCTGCCGCAGAAGAAGGTGCCAAAGTCGTTGTCGTGGAAAAAACTCGCAGCTGGTCAGCCCGCGGCGGTCACATCACAGCTTTTGGAAGCAAAGTTCAGAAAGGCATGAAGGTTGACGTTGATGCCGCAGAAATTGTCCGTCGTCTGATTGCCTGGGGCCAAGGACGAATGGACGAGCGTCTGCTGTGGATGTTTGCCAAAAAGTGCGGCGCCTGCATGGACTGGGCTGTTGACCTGGCAGCCAAGAACGATGTCAAGGTCACTCTCTGGGAAGGCTACTACAAAGGCCCGACATACACTGAATTCCCGGTCACACACTTCTTCTACAACAAAGACGTTTCTCTCGATTACACCTACGGCAACTCCACCGGCATCGGCAATGTTGTTCTGATGCCCTGCTTTGAAAAAGAACTCAAAGCCAAAGGAGTGGACATCCTGTACCGCACGCCTGCCGTGCAGCTGATTCGAGAAAAAAATAATGGTCGCGTTACCGGCTTGATCGCTGGACGAGCTGGGAATTACACCCGGATCAATGCGAAAAAAGGCGTCATCATCGCCACCGGCTGCTATGGATCGAACATGGAAATGCGCAAGTGCTATTCCCCCTATTCACTGCGCGTTGATGCTCAGATCTATTTCCCGACCAAGTCAAACACGGGCGACGGACACATTATGGCCATGCAGATCGGCGGCGCCATGCAGCGAAACGACAATCACGCCGCCACGGTTCACTTGGAAGCAGGTGCAGCCAGTTACGGCTTCCTGCACGTCAATGGCCAGGGCGAACGCTTCATGAATGAAGACGTCAACACTCAGTCCAAATCCTGCAGCAAAGAACTCCAGGAACACGGTACCGCATGGTCGGTCTACGACTCCGAATGGCTCGGACAAGTCAAAAAGCAAGTCGACGGCAATATGGCCGGGGGTCTGTTCTATGGTCAGATGTGGCAACCCTGGGGCGCCGGTTGGAACACTGAAGTTGAACGTGCCACACAGGCGCAGCACATCAAAGACGGCAAGGTCGTCGTTGCCGATACGCTTGATGAACTCGCCCGCAAGATGGGAGTACCTGCAGATACGTTCAAACGCACGGTTGCTCGCTACAACGAACTGGTGAAAAACGGCCGCGATGAAGACTTCGGCAAACGTTCCGAATTGCTCACTCCTATCGTGAAGCCGCCTTTCTACGCCGGAAAACTCGCCAGCTCTCTGCTTGCCATGAGCGGCGGTCTGCACACCGATCCTTCTCTGCATGTACTCGATGCCCAGCACCGACCGATTGAGGGCCTGTATGTTGCCGGCGCCGCTGCCGGAGATTATTTCGGTTCCGGTGATTATCCGACCATCTGCCCGGGCATGAACCACGGTCGCTGCCTCACTTTCGGACGTCTTGCAGGCATTCTCGCCGCCGGCGGTGACATCGACAAGAAGGTCAAGAGCCTCAAGATCTAATCCTGAAAATTTCTCCTCACAGTCATTGCCAGGGGGATTGCCCTGAGGGCACCCCCTGGACTGTACGCCTTCAACCACTCCTTTCATAAGGGCAAAGCCATGCGTTTATCTCAAACCGCCGCGCTTGTCGCCTCACTTTTTTGTCTTGGCTCGATTTTCCCCGTCGAAGCTGCGCCAGTGACCGTTTACGGTACCGTCGATACGGGTCTTGAGGTCTACTACAACGGTCAAAACACTAACGTACGCCTCTCCAGCGGCCTTCGCGAAGGCTCCCACTTTGGTTTTACGGGAAGTGAAACTCTGGGCAATGGTGCAGAGGTTTTCTACAAACTCGAAAGCACGGTTTTTGTAGATACCGGCTCCATGGCCGCACAAAATCGTCTCTTTGACAGAGAAGCATTGGTCGGAATTCGAGGCAGCTACGGCTCCATTTCATTCGGTCGTCAATACACTCCCCACTTCCTCACCATGGCTATGATCGACCCCGCCGGTCTCACCATGTCCAGTGCAGCCAATTATTTTGCCTGTCCTCAGTTCGAAGGCACGATTAATGGTTATACAGCCGATGAAACCACGCGCTTTGGCAATTCCGTCAGTTATGACTCTCCGTCTTGGGGCGGCTTAACCGCACAGCTGTATGTCGCTCTCGGCGAGCAGACATCCGCACACTCCGATTCGCCCACACGCGGCAACGTCTACAACATCGGTCTGCGCTATCAGTCCGGTCCGCTCAGCATCATGGCAAGTTATCTGCATCAAAATACTGCCGTGTCCGGTTATGCGGATTGGGACAGTTATTGGGCCATTGGGGCATCGTATGATTTTGAATTCATAAAGCCTTCCGTTTTATTTGTCCATCGTGACGGCTCAGACGAAGCTTCAGGATCCAATATTGGCAGCTCCGGCGCTAAAAGCCCTGATCTCGATATGCTCCAACTCGGAGCAAGCGCTCCATTGGGAACGGGTAAACTGATTGCCACCATCGGATACCTAAAGAACCACTCAGCAGACGACGGTGATGCCTGGGCCTGGGGCGTGCGCTATGACTATCCGATGAGCAAACGTTTTACGCTCTACGGCGGCCTTACCGGCATTCAAAACGACAATGATGCCCAGTACAGCATCGGCGGCGGCGGATCATCCTCACCAGGTGAACCCGTAGCCTTCGGTGATGACCCTCTCGTGGCCTATGCCGGCATGACGGTGCGTTTTTAAAAACTAACTCTTTCTGATAAAAGAGCGTGTTCCCTTCTTTGAGAACACGCTCTTTTTAGTATAGAACACTCAAAGCTTCTTAGTCCTGAACTTGAGCAGAGAAGCTGAGTGCAAAATAACCAACACGGATCCGGCATTGTGAACCAATGCACCGACAACCGGCTCCATCCAGCCTCCCATCGCCAACACTACGGCTGCAAAATTGATCCCCATGGCCATCGCGAGGTTGATGCGGATGATCCTCATCATTTTCCGAGACAACCGAACCAAGTGAGGAATTTCCTCGATGCGTTCTCCCACCATCACAATATCGGCCGCCTCCATTGCAATGTTGTTGCCGGCTCCCGCAACAGCAATACCGACATGAGCACTTTTCAAGGTCGGGGCATCGTTGACACCGTCACCGATCATCACCACTTTTTGTCCTTGACGTTGTTCATTGCCGATGAATTTGAGCTTTGTTTCCGGCAGACACTGTGCACTCACCGAAATAATGCCGATCGTTTTTGCCACCCGTTGAGCCGCCTCCTTGTGATCTCAAACTTGAGACAACCTTTCCTGCAAGCGGCCGAATCGAGTCCTGCAAAGTCAAAAATCCCGCAAGATTTCCGTCAATCGAGACAAACGAAACCGTCTTGCCTGCCCCGCTTGTGCTTTTGCCACTTCATACAAAGCGCATCCTTCAGATCTTGGGCAACGTAGCCGCCTCTGCAATGAGGATTTTCGCCAAGTCCCCTCCCTGCTCGATTTGCTTTTCGACCCCCAATCCTTCATATGGTGCTAGACGGGGGCGAAAAGAAACTCCCGCAAAAACTAGAATGTTGATGAGCTAGTTAGAGCGGGCAAGCGGCTCGCAAAAAACCGTTTTTTGTTCGGAAACCGAATTGAATTACTCCATCCAGGGAGCTTTGTCTTCGCAAATCACGGCGTCACTCATCGTAAAACCTTCCAAACTGCCCTCCTTAGCCTGCACGCAGATAAAGATCAGAGGTTCATCACCAGCACGAATGGCTCGCTTGGCCTTCGGACTCACGCGGAACCAATCGCCGGTTTTGATTTCACTCACCTGGCCGTCAATCCAGATTTCCCCGCGCCCAGAGATCACGCCGTAGAGTTCCTCATTGTGCGTGTGCTTGTGCACAAACGGCACTGCCGCACCGGCAGGCAAACAGTTGACTGAAGCTTCACACCCCGTCAATCCAAGCCGATCATGTAACTCGACGCGAGGGTTGTTACCGATGTTAAACAGTTGAAAATTTTCGGTCATTTTCTACTCCTTATTTCTTTATGCATTGGCTACCAGCCCTTGATACACGATCTCGGGTTGGGGATTAAAAATACGTGCACTCTTGGCAAGTAAAGCTTCCAACACCTCTAAATCGCGTTCGCCAAGTTCATCGGCGATTTTTTGGTGCATCTCCGTCGTGATCTCAGCAAAGGCATCTTCAAGTGCATCCCCTTTTTCCGTCAGACGCAATCGCAACAGTCGAGCATCCTCTGGATCTGACTCACGACGCAAATAACCAGCTGTTTCCAGTTTTTCAGCTAAAACCGAGACAGTCGACTTGGTTCTTCCCGTGCGTTGAGCAAGTTCCGTAACGGTGAGTGAATTGCCTCCAAACAGATGCACCAATAAATTGCCGTGCGATGGAATCAGATCCTCAATGCCTCGCTTTCTTAATTCGTTCATGACAAAGGTGCTTGTTCCTGCAATCAAAAGTCCGGCAAGAAACGGCACCACGGTCTGTTTACCTTTCAACATTTCACGCTCCTCGACATCGTTCGATATCGAACGATGTATCGC
>DXSO01000141.1 GCA_019410445.1 Sutterella sp. | reverse complement strand
CCATTTTGGTTCTCGTAATACAGAGAAACGCCTCCGGCTGCAAAGCATCACCAGCGAGCATGGCCACAGCTTCACCATACTTGACATGTGCGGTCGGCTTTCCGCGGCGCAGCACGTCATTGTCCATGGCCGGCATATCGTCATGCACGAGCGAATAACCATGAACGTACTCCACAGCCAAAGCCAATTGGTCAAGATCTTCCTCTTCGGCCTGAGTCAAAGCACCGGCAGCATAGACAAGCAGTGCTCGCATGCGTTTGCCGCCATCTAAAACGGCATAGCGCATTGCCTCGGTCAAAACACCCAAACTATCGGTTCGCTGATCAAGCGCTTTTTGGGCCACACACTCGAAATGATCTCGCTTGACTTTCGACCACTGCGCGAAATCGGCTTTATTTGCTTTTATCACCTCTTGCACTCCTTATTCCGAAGCCGGCGAATCATTCCGAGAATTCTGTTCGGCATCAAGCTTATTGACTCGTGCTTCTGCATCATCGAGTTTGGTGCGACACAACCGAACGAGCTCAGTTCCTCTCGTATAGGCCTCTACGCTTTCTTCAAGCGTCAGTTCACCCTCTTCCATTCGATGCACGAGTCTTTCAAGCTCCTCCATCGCCTCTTCAAAAGTGGGCGTCTTCGCTGTAGGGATATCGGTCATGAATTCCGGCGTTTCTCCTATGCGCACTCGAAAAACGCCGCCTCCTTTCAAAATTTTTCAAGCATTGGCTTCCGATCTCAACACCATATCGAGCCATGCGCAGACTAATTTGCTGATTTTATCGCAATAGACCTGCTTACTAAGCTTATGAGGCCCTTGCCACCAACTCCCATCTTCTTTGGATCTGTCTTGCACTAAAGAGCGATACAATGCGCCGCGTTGTTGAAAGAAAAGAAAAAAATGAACATTTCCTTTAAACCGGTTACGAATCCCGACTCCGTCAATATTCATATTCTCACTTGGCTGCTTGCTGCATGCTCCATGATCGGACCGTTCGCCACGGACATGTATCTGCCGAGTTTTCATCAAATGGCTCAGTCATTCGACACCGAACTCAGCGGCGTTCAAATGACTCTGTCGTCTTATCTCATTGGTTTTGCCGTTATGACTCTTTTCTACGGCACCATCTCCGATGTTTTCGGACGCAAACTGACCATGGTTGCAGGCTTTCTCTGTTTTTCTGCGTCCAGCCTCGGAGCAGCATTTTCAAACAGCCTCGAATTGCTGATCTTTTGGCGACTTTTTCAAGGTTTATTTGCCGGCTGCGGCATGGTTATTGGCATGGCCGTGATTCGAGACTTATTCGGCGGAGCCAAAGCTCAGATGCTCATGGCTTACGTGTCGATGGTCTTCGGATTCGGTCCGGCGATGGCCCCTGTGATCGGAGGATGGGTTGCCACTCATTTGTCTTGGGAGAGCCACTTCTACATCCTCACCTTTATCAGTGCTTTGCTGGCATTGCTGTGTCTTTTCTTCCTGCCGGAAACACTCCCGGAAGAAAAACGCTCATCCGCTCATTTCGGAAAACTGCTTTCGGATTACGTCACTGCTGCTGCCCATAAGCCATTCATGACTGCCAATACGGCTCTTGCCGTTGCTTTTCTCGGTCAAGCTGTTTTTATTGCAGGTGCGGCCGACTGGTGCGTGGAAGTCATGCATCTGTCAGCAAACGAGTTCTGGAAACTTTTTCTTCCGATGGTCTCAGGCACTGTTATCGGCAGTTGGATTTCCGCCAGAATCGCTCAACGCCTAGGAACACACGGCAGTATTCGCGCTGGCTTTGCTGTGATGTTCGGTGCCGGAGTACTTGCCTTATGCACAATGTTTGAACTGACCCCCCAAGGTGTGTTTTGGGCTGTTGCTCCGCTAACGATCTATACGATTGGCATTGGCATCGTTCGCCCTGGAATGGCGTTGATTTCTATGGATTTTTTACCCAATGCCCGAGGACTTGCCGCCTCATTGCAAAGCTTTGTCCAAACAATCTTCTTTGCCTTGTGTTCTGCAATTCTCGTCCCGCTGATCTACGGACATGGCGCCTTGTACGATCTGGCTATCGCAGGCTTTGCCGTACTCACCATTGCACTGTGGACTCTTGCCATGAACCTTCGATTGGATCATTCCGCTGTTAATAAATAGCTTCTACCAAAATTCAAATAACGTTTGTCTTGTTTTTTCAAACCGACTGATAACGTACGATTAAAAATACCCCCAGATCTTCTGGGGGTATTTTTATTGTCAAATTCAGCACACCTTTGATTATTGGTGCCCTTGATGACAAATCTTGCAAGGAACATTCCCTGATTTCAGAGCTGAATGCTGGGGGTTAGATTTCTGCAAAGCTTCTTTTCCACCATGACAAGCTATGCATTTTTGGTAATCAGCCATTGGCATTTGCGTATGACAGGCCTCACAAGGTAACCCCTTGGCTTGATGACTCGGAGCCACAGGGGCGGCAATCAAATTTGTGCTAAATGTCAATGAAAAAACACCCAACAAAAAGATTTTGTCCAGTTTGCTTTTCATTTTTGCAAAAAATATCAAACCCAAGGCTACGGATCACCCCAAACCCAGAGGCGATCCGCATTTTGAGTACATTCAAATTAAACGCTTTGAGGCATTACGATCATCTTTCGATTGATGTCGGATATACGCTGCGCCCCAGTGAGGGTCATTGCGACAGCCAATTCGCTCTGAAGGCGATCAGCAAAAAGCTTCACTCCGTCGGCTAAACCTCCGTGGGCAGCTCGGACAAAATGACGTCCAGCCAAAGTGCACTGAGCCCCAAGAGCAAGGTACTTCTCTACATCTGTACCGCGAGAAACAGTACCGTCAACCATGATAAAGCAACGGCCGTTTACAACATCAGCAATACGCGGCAAAACAGCAGCAGCCCCCGGAGTGTCGGCTAACGTGCGTCCTCCATGGTTAGAAACCACGATGCCCGCAGCACCGGCCTTCACACAAAGTTCGGCTTCATCAGGCGTCATGATGCCTTTAAAAAGTAACGGAAGCGGACTAGCCTTGACCAATTCCTTGAGTTGCTCAAACGTTTTGGGTTCAACTGTTTGACCCTTGGTAGCACGAGCTGCACGCCCTGCACTGTCAAGGTCAATAGTCAAAGCAACCACTCCAGCTTTTTCTGCCAAACGCATACGCTCGATAATATCTTTATTCAAACGAGGTTTTAGACCTACGATTGCTTTAAAACCTAAACGCTTGAGCGTATCGAGACGTTTTTCAAAGACCGGCAACGGATCGCCAATACCATCGGCCACAGCGCCGAGCGTGCCTGCCTTTGCACAACCCTCACAGATAGCTGTCACAAACTCTTCTTCTGTCAGTTTGCCGCCCATGTTGTACGTTGTTCCTCCCGTAGGTGCGGCCACGACGGGCAGCGAAATCTTCGTACCAAAAAAATCAATACTGGTATCGGGCACATGCACACCGTGCACAACGCGACTATTGAGTTGAACAGCTGCTAGGGAATCATAGTTGGCCTGAAAACCGCGATTAGCCCCCATACCTCCGAAACCAGGAACTTGGCCAATACACGGACCTCGACCATTGCACTCCGGGCAAACATAGCACCGAGGCATCATCATTTCTCGAGCTCTATTGCGCACCTCTTCGTATGTCATCTTGCCGGTAAGCGGACGAATCTTCTTTTCTGTTTCAGATGCCATAGCCACCGAAGACAACACCGGCGCTGTACTGGTTAAGCCCGCAGCAATTGTTGTTTTAAAAAGATCTCTACGGGAAAAATGAATTTTTGATTCCATTTCACTCTCCTGATTTATGCACCTTTGTGCGATGTTTTACTTATAGTTATGAATGCTACACACAATAAAAATCAAGGTAAATAGAATAAATTTTCATAATTTTTGTGAAGACAAGATTTTATTTATGACCAACAAATCATAAAATACCCCTAAATTCCGGCTTTCAGAACATTACCCCACATATGCAACAGATCCGTTTTTCATACGAACTCATCAACTCTGAGACAACCTCAAAAGGCCTGCACAACAAACTTATTGACCTGCTTGATTCAATCGAACGTCGTGGTTCGTTAGCCTCCGCTGTTGAAGCTGACTTCAATTCTTCGTACCGTCACATTTGGAATGAATTAAAAAAATGGGAAAATCACATCGGACAGCCGCTTGTGACCCGCGGTAGAGGCAAACCAGGTCAACTCACTCCTTTTGCCAAAAAACTGCTGTCTGCCGTTCGATCTGTCCATGCCAGTTACAAATCTCAGCTTGATGCTCTTAATACCGATCTATTGCAGGCCTTTACTCAAGCCATTGATGATGCACGGCCAACACTTACGCTAACCGGTTGCCCTGATGTCGCAGTGATGCAGCTTAAGAAAGCTGCGCTTAAAAGCTCTTTCTTTTTGGACATCAACTTCAGTTCCAGCTCTTGCGGGTTACAGGCGCTGCTTGAAAATCGAACTCAGATTACGGGCTTTAACTTTCCATTGGGGGCGGGAGCCGAAAGTTCAGCAGCACAGGCGTTCCGACCTTACCTTGTTCCCGAAAAAATGAAACTCATTCAGTTTTGCACGAGAATCCAAGGAATTGCCGTAGCAAAAGGAAACCCTTTGGGAATTCATTCGCTTTTGGATGTCAGCTTGAAAAAAGCCAAATATGCTCAGAGAGCCGAAGGTTCGGGAACCCGAGTTCTTTTCAACGATCTCCTGCACGCAAGCGGTATGACACCCCGCGACATCAATACCAGCGGAATCATTGCCAACTCTCACACAGATGTGGCCACAATGATTTCTCAAGGCAAGGCTGATGCGGGCATTTGTCTCGCCAATATCGCCTCCGATGCTGATCTCGACTTTATAGCCTTG
>DXSO01000140.1 GCA_019410445.1 Sutterella sp. | reverse complement strand
GCTCATAGGCTTCCAGGAAAATCCACCCAACAACGCCAAGCATAACCAAGCCGTTTAGGAAGGCCGCCAAAACCTCAACTCGACCATGTCCAAAACTATGATCAGAATCAACTCCTTTACGAGCAATAATGTTGGCAACCAACGCAAATAACAAACTTGCCGAATCCGTTGCCATATGTCCGGCATCACCAATCAAAGCCAAAGAATTCGCTACCCACCCCGTAAACAACTCCACCAGAGAAAAACCAAGAGTCATCACGACGGCTACGCCAAGCACCGAAAGTTTGACGTCTTCACCACGATGGTCGTACGAACAGTCACCTTGAGCATGATGTGCGTAATCGTTTTTGCAGTTCATTAGACAACAGCGCATACCTCCAACATGACGGAGATAACACGCTTCCTCCTTTATTGTTGCAAACAGCAAAAGGCCCCGACAGAAATTCACACCTGCGGAGCCTTGTCTATTTCAAGCGTCCTCGACGCACTTATTCTGGTTCGAAGGTACGCCTTCTTATCCGTGACACTTTAACGTGTTTGACTGCCGCTGGAGCATCCAAAGAAGACTTTTTTGCCAACACCTTTGAGCTTGTCTAGCCTTGTCTTTGAGCGTCCCTTTAAAAAATACGAACAAAAAGCCCGCCGGCACGCTTCTGTCTGCGTGCTCTGACGGGCTTTTCAAACCGGAGGCCAGCTTTTACAAGCCTCCTAAAAACCGGTTAAGGATTACTCCTTCTTGCCGCCGGTCAACATCGGCACCACGGAACCTTCGCCGCCGGTAAGAAGACCGGTCTTGGCGTAGGTCTGCAACTTAGCACGCGTATCCGTAATGTCCAGATTGCGCATCGTCAACTGACCGATACGATCCACCGCCGTGAACATCGAGTCACCCTTTTCCATCGTCAGACGTTCGGGTTCATAGGTCAGATTCGGTGAAGTCGTATCAAGAATCGTGTAATCATTGCCGCGACGCAGTTCAAGGAACACCTCGCCGGTTACGGCGCGAGCAACCCAACGCATGGCGCTTTCGCGCAGCATGATGGCCTGGCTGTCGAACCAACGACCCTGATACAGCAGACGACCAAGCTTGCGGCCGTTGATGTGATACTGCTCAAGGGTATCTTCGTTGTGAATACCCGAGATGAGACGCTCGTAAGCAATGTGCAGCAGAGCCATACCCGGAGCTTCGTAAATACCACGGCTCTTGGCTTCAATAATACGGTTCTCAATCTGATCGCTCATGCCCAAACCGTGACGACCGCCGATGCGGTTGGCTTCAAGCATGAGTTCCACAGGATCAGCAAACTCCTTGCCATTGAGAGCAACAGGCTGACCTTCTTCGAAACGCACACTCACGGTTTCAGCCGGAACATGAACGTTTTCGTCCCAGAAAGCCACACCCATGATCGGCTCAACAATCTTCATGGACGTGCCAAGCTTTTCCAGATCCTTGGCTTCATGCGTAGCACCAAGCATATTGGAGTCGGTGGAATAAGCCTTCTCGGCCTTCATGCGGTACTCAAAACCTTCTGCGTTCAAGAAGGCAGACATTTCAGCACGGCCGCCAAGCTCGGAAATAAACTGAGTGTCCAACCAGGGCTTGTAGATCTTCAGATTGGGGTTAACCAACAGACCATAGCGATAGAAACGCTCGATGTCGTTTCCCTTGTAGGTCGAGCCGTCGCCCCAAATATCCACACCATCCTCACGCATGGCGGCCACAAGCATCGTACCCGTGACAGCGCGACCAAGCGGAGTCGTATTGAAATAGGTCTGTCCGGCCGTAGTGATATGGAAAGCACCGGACTGGATGGCTGCAATACCTTCGGCAACGAGCTGCGGACGGCAGTCAATCAAACGGGCGGATTCTGCACCGTATTCCAGAGCACGGCGGGGAATAGCCTCGTAATCATCTTCGTCAGGCTGACCGAGGTTGGCCGTATAGGCATAGGGGAATGCACCCTTGTTCTTCATCCAGCGCAAAGCGGCGCTGGTATCAAGGCCGCCCGAAAATGCGATGCCGACTTTTTTGCCGACGGGTACGCTTTGCAGAATCGTCTGAGACATTGTTCTCTCTTTAATACGAAAATTTCCGCCGGACATGAATGTCTTCCGGCGCACGGAATCCTTTGCAAGCGGTCACTTTCAATAAGAAAGCTCCGATCCGCTTCAACCTTTAATTATGGATTACGAGATTATGTTTTGTCATTGGTAAAGAGGCCTAATTTCAACTTTCAATGAAAAATTTTTTCACCGCGGCGTCAATCTCCCTCCAAACACTTGGCTCGAATGCGTCCTGCACTAATCTCGCCAAGTAAAGCAATAAGCGAATCAGCATTGGCCTCGGCCGTTTCAACCGTCATCGTCACATCCGCCATGAAATTGCGCTCCAAAACCGTCCCCTGACAACGATTGATCACCGACATCGCATGCTCGTAAAAACGCGGTTCCATCTCAATACGAATTGTCTTCGTTTCAACGCGCTCGGTTACAGGCAAAGTCTCAAGACCTTTCTTTACCATGCCCTGATAAGCATGCACCAAGCCGCCTGTTCCAAGAAGCGTTCCGCCAAAATAGCGCGTCACCACCGCCGCAATCTCACCAACACCACAGTGAAGCAAAACTGTCAGCATGGGTCGTCCCGCCGTACCTTTCGGTTCGCCGTCATCACTGCACCCCGCATAAGCCGTGCTTCCGGCGGGACCAGCTTGAAATGCCCAACAATTATGGGTTGCATCCGCATGCTCGGCTCGAATGCGGTCTATGAATGCTTTTGCCTGTTCCGGACCTTTGACTCGAGCCATTGACACAATAAAACGGCTTCGACGAATAACTTCCTCTTCTCGATGAATTTGTCCGGGAGCAAGATCGGGAACGTTATAACTTGGCATAAACAAAAAGCATAAAAAACAAACGACGGATCTTACATGAGCCAACCGTACCGGCAGGACACGAAAACTCCAGCATTTCCGAAATTATCACAACGATGGTGCGCCGCCGTTTGTCTAACGGCGGTTAAATCTTGTTCCACTCGATCAGATAGCCGTGTGTTCCGGCAAAGCTGCCCGAGGAATATCCATGGCTATCGTCACACCCCCATTGGGATTTGCGTAACCGCTGATGTGACCGTGATGGCGTTCGGCAATGTTCGAACAAATGGACAAACCCAGCCCAAGACCTCCAGCCTTGCTTGTCACCAACGGCATCATGAACCGATCAACTTCTTCCTGCGTAATCTTCGGTCCGTTATCGATCACTTCAATTCTCCAGTAACGGTCTTCAGGCCGTACACGCACCCGAATACGCGCATCACTGAGACCTTCCACGGAATCGGCGGCATTTTTGAGCAAATTGAGAATGGCGAGTTCAACCTCCCAAGCATCGATATCAGCCCAGAGAAACGGTTGAAGATCAGCTTCAATCTTTGCATTCGAGCGCCGAGACCTCTCAAACGTGTGAATCGCATTGAGCACAATCACCTGCATGTCAGTAAGCTCTAACACCGGCTGTTGCTGTTTGGCATAGGATCGCACTCGATTGACGATTTCGCTGGCTCGAGTCCCTTGCATCACGATTTCTTCGAGAGCCTCAGAAAAAACCTTCGGATCAATCGTGCCTCGTCTGAGTCGTCTCAACAAACCGTTGGCAAAATTAGTAATCGCTCCGAGCGGTTGCTTGAGTTCGTGCGCAATCATCGTCGACATCTGTCCGACAATGCCCGTACGCTCCAAATGCACAATATGGTCACGGCTGGCCGCAATTTCCGCCTCAATACGTTTTCGATCTTCTAGCGCACGATTGAGCAAAGCCGTACGCCTGCGAACAAGCACCGACAGCGATCCAGCATAGAACACAATCAGAAAAATGATGCCGAGCGTCACCGTGACACCCGCCGATTGTTCGCGAATAAATGTAGACAAACGGAATGCCTGAAGATGCTCGTAAGGCCCAACCTTCAATGCGTAATAAAGATCGTGCACTGCTCGAGTTGAAGCCACGGGACCCCAATCCACTCCGCTCAGGGCGCCGGTCATGTGCTGCAGAGCCGACACAACAGCTCTGCTAAACACCGGATCAGTCCCCTCAAACGAGGAAATAATGTAGCTGGGATACAAATCTCCCGAATGTCGACAAGCCGAGTAATCCACTTCCTTGACGTTAAGGAAAGCGTAGTCAGCCTCGTTAATCACCCCTTTTTTTACAAGGGATTCAAACGCACAAGTCGGCAAAACAGCTAAATCAACTTTTTCCTGATGCAATGCCCTCATGATATTCGCGGCATCCGTTCCGTAAAACCGCGTGTTTCCAGTAATCACGTCCGTATTGAGGCCGCGCCACTGAAATTCTCTCAAGGCAATGAGCCAGCCGCCAAAACTCGTCGGATAAGATGCTCCGATGAGCCTGTTGCGTATGTCAATCAACGTATTGATTTCCGTACTGGAGGCTCGTTTAACAAACAAAACGCCGTCCGCATAAGAAGGATCAGGTGTCGAAAGCGGCCATAAACTGGACAAGCCGATCAACTGTCCAGTCATTTCGAAGCGAATGAAATTGCCGGCATCCGTGATGGCCATGTCCACAGATCCGTTGTTGACTGCTTCGATCAAATGTGGACTTTCAAGGACAAGAAATTCGAGATTGGAAGCGCCGAGACTATTCTCGAGCTGCGCTCGTGTCTTTTCCCAAGGCATCCCTTCGAGATATTTGACAAACTCAGCCTGCACACCGATTCGAGCCGGTCGAGAAAATGAATATCCCGAAACCGTTCCGTTCTTTTCATTTTGTACGTCAATTGTCAAACGAACATTTGAGCGAGACGGTGCCGCCAGCGTCACGGCTCTGTCCAAGCCGCTGACGTGTTCAGGCGGAACCAAAGAATACGAT
>DXSO01000014.1 GCA_019410445.1 Sutterella sp. | reverse complement strand
TAATGCCTGCTCGAAGCATCAAGGGAATCAAAGTGGAGCCCACGGCAGCCGCACAGCCAGCTGCTGAGGGAAGCGCGATGTTAACAAAGAAGGTAATGATCGTAGAAACAGGCACCAGCAAAATGCCCATACCACGAATCGGAGCCGACAAGTAATGTACGAGTGAGCGGTCACACTGCGTATAGGTGGCCGTATATGCAAAACCCATCGAACCGCAGATTGCCATAATGAGCGAGTTGTTCGTCATTGATTTGGCAAACTGGTTGAGCCCCATCATGGGCTGCAAACTAATAACGCAAAGGAACAGACCAGCGGCAATCAGAACCAAACGCGTTTCCCAGCGCTTGACCAGTGCCCAAATGGTCGCAAAGATGACTGCGACTGCAATCCAGGACAGAATGCTCATAATTTTCTCCTTAAGCGGGTGCGCTCTTTGGCGCAATGCATGGTTTCATTTTAAAACGGCAAAGCGCTGAAAAGTGCTGAAAAATTTAGAAACAGGAAAATTGTCCGCCAACTCCTTGAGCCGATAGGACTCAAAGTCATCTCTTAACAAATAAAAAAAAGCCCCCTTCACGGGAGCTTTTCGTCGGCCAATCCGACTCGATCCTTTCCGTTAGACCGAGAAGGAAGAACCACAGGAGCAGGACGTTACCGCATTGGGGTTACGAATCACAAATTGAGAACCTTCGAGGTCTTCTTTGTAATCAATCTCGGCTCCAACCAGATATTGCATCGACAGCGAATCGACCAAGAACGTCACGCCATCGCGCGCAATAATTTCATCGTCCTCTGCCGGCTTTTCTTCGAATTGGAATCCATACTGAAACCCCTGACAGCCACCGCCCTGCACGAAAACACGCAGAGGCATTTCGGGATTTTCTTCTGCAGCCAGCAGTTCCTTGACCTTAGCCACACAAGCATCGGTAAAAACCAAGGGTTCCGGAGCTTCATCCGGAGAGGGGTTCTGCAGATTGTTGTTTTCTTCAGTCATATTTCAACATCTCTCCCATGAAAACACGGCAAATCCAAGTATGCGTTCGTGTTTCAGTCTCAAAGTTCGGCAATTATAACGGCGACTCTCCTTCAAAGGAGCCCATAGACAGTTCGTTTTCATTGTCCCTGCGAGAGGATTGACGCCGGACTTTTTCCTTTTGGCACCATCACCCAAGCTGCAACCTGACTTTTTTGTGCACCGGCCTGAATCCCAGCCGTATTGCCCAGTCCCCAAAAATAATCAAATCGCAACACTCCCTTGATTGCACCTCCCGTATCCTGGGCAATCACAGGGCGAACAAATTCCAAAGGCGGGTTCATTTGCGTGACTTGTGTCACAAACGGAACACCCAGCTTCCAATACCGTCTATCCACAGCAACGGATGCCAACGGAGTGATCGGGACGCCTTGCGCTCCAATCGGTCCTTGGTCGTCTGCAAACCCCTTGCGTTCACTAAAAAATACAAAATTTGGATTGACGTTGAGCAATTCCTGTTGACGTTGCGGGTTATCTTGCACCCACTTCTTGATTCGCTGCATGCTCATCTCATTGCGCGTGAGTCCCGCATTTTCAATCAGCCACGCCCCCAAACTTCTATAGGGGTGCCCGTTTTGATTTGCATAACCGACACGAATGAGTTCTCCGTTATCCAAAAGAATTCGACCGGATCCCTGAATCTGCAGAAAAAACACTTCCACTGGATCATCTGCCCAACAGATAACCGATTTTTCCTTCAAATCCTGACGCTGGACTATCCCATTTCGATCGTCATACGGCACCAGCTTATTACCCTGCAATTTCCCGCGCAGACGCAGCCCCTTTAACTGAGGATACAGGGAGTCGAGATCCACGGTGATCAGATCATCAGGCACGCCGTATATCGGATATTGATAAACATCGTGACGAAAGCGGCTGGCCCGCAAAATCGGCTCGTAATACCCCGTCATCAATCCTGTATAAGTGACCCGATTTGTTTGTTCGTCTTGCTGTGCAACTTGCCAAAGATCGAAATTTCCTTCGAAGAAAGCCTTCCCCAATCCCTCTGGCATATCCTGCACATTACGGCATACCTCGCGCCAAAGCGTATGGTTTCCCATGCTCGAGCAAGACACCTGAAAAGCTTTCACAGCTCGATCCCAGTCCGCATCACGCATAGGCGGCAAATCAGAAAAACGAGCTGATCGCAAACGCAAGTTTCCTGCTACAAAATCTTGCGCTTGAGGAACCTCTGCCACTTGAACTTCACCTAAAGCAATGTCGGCATTCTGCTGATGCGGTGCCGTACTGCAACCAAACAAAATCAAAGTGCAAAACAAAGCCGCCGTCAAGCGTGAATTCACCATCGGAAATTTCTCCATCAGACCTCGTTATCGGTTAAAAAATATTCCTGCACAGTACTCAACCAATTGCGCCCTAAAGGCGTACACATCAAGCGTTCCGAGTCATCGACAAGCAACCCCTTTCGCCGCAGCTCCTCGACCGGTTTGCGAATGAGCTCGAACGTCAACCCCGTCGTTTCCTGCCACTTTGATACGGGCACACCTTCGTAAAGACGCAGACAGTTGAGCATGAATTCAAAAGGCAATGATTCAGCCAATACAAAACTGAGCTGAGAGGCAAAGCGCCCGTTAGCTGCGTCATCCATGTAAAGAATCGGGTTGGCTCGACGCTCCGTTCGAAGAATCCCTGCTTCGGTTGTGATTTTGCCGTGTGCCCCTGCTCCAATTCCAATGTAATCACCAAAAGTCCAGTAATTGAGGTTATGGCGACAGCGTCTGCCTGGTTTGGCATAACCTGAGACTTCATAATGCTCGAAACCGCCCTCAGTCAAAATGGATTGGACTGTCTCCCCCATTTCCGCAGCTGCGTCACTGTCGGGCAATCCCTCTGGTTCTCGTTTATAGAAGGCGGTACCTTCTTCGATTGTCAACTCGTAAAACGACAGATGAGTTGCACCACTTGTAACCGCTGCACGAGCATCCTCAATAACGCCATCGAAAGTCTGGCCAGGGAGTGCATACATCACATCCAGATTCACATTATCAACAAGACGCAAAGCCGTTTCGATGGCTGACATCGCCTGGGCTCGACTATGTATACGCCCAAGAGCCTGCAGTCTCTGATCATTGAAACTCTGCACGCCTATTGAGAAACGATTAACACCATTTGCCGCATAACTGGCAAATCGAGCCGATTCATGCGTCCCAGGGTTGGCCTCCATCGTCACCTCAATATCCGCCGAAAAAGGTACACGCTCGGCGATTCCCTTCATCAGGGTCTCAAAACCTTTTTCAGAAATTAGACTCGGCGTTCCGCCTCCGAAAAAAATACTGGAAAGCTGACGATTGCCAGCCGTTTCCACGCCGACATCCAAATCTTTTAAGAGTGCCCTGATATAGCCAATCTCATCGACTGATGATCCCATCGCATGTGAGTTGAAGTCACAATACGGACACTTACGCACACACCACGGCCAATGCACATAAAGTGCAATGTTCTTCTCGTCAGCGGCCGACACCCCAGCGCTCCTGCATTTCCGCCAACAACAAACGCATCGCCTTGCCACGATGACTCAGTCGGTTTTTATCTTCAGCTGACAACTGAGCCGCCGTACATCCCATTTCAGGCACGTAAAAATGGGGGTCGTATCCGAAACCGCCTTCACCGGCTGCCTGCGCTGTAATTTCCCCATACCAACAGCCTTCACAAACAATTGGGTCAGGGTCATCAACAGAACGCACAGCCACCAATACGCACGTGTAATGAGCCGTTTTATCTTCACAGCGAGAAAGTTTCTCGACAAGTTTTGCATTATTGGCCGCGTCGTTACTTTTCTCGCCGCTGTATCGAGCGGAATACACTCCAGGCTCAGTTACCAATGCATGCGCCGTAATGCCCGAATCATCAGCCATAGCTGCCAAGCCTGTAGCCTTGGCCGCATTACGTGCCTTGGCCAACGCATTTTCCAAAAATGTGCAGTAAGGCTCTTCACAAGGACTTACTCCCAACGATCCCTGAGAAACCACCTCGATGCCGTGATCAGCAAAAAGTGCAGCAAACTCACGCAGTTTCCCTTTGTTGTCCGAAGCCAGTACCAATTTCATTATTCCGTCCTCCGATTTAATCAATCAGTCAGGGCCCTTTGTTGAGCCTGCAAAATTTCTCGGCAGCCTTTTCGGGCAAGAGTGAGCATGGCGACCAAATTTTCATCACTGAAAGGCTCACCTTCAGCAGTTCCCTGTAGCTCAATGAAGCGACCGCTCGAAGTCATAACCACATTCATATCCGTATCGCTCGTACTGTCTTCAACATAATCCAGATCAAGCACAGGACCAGCTTGCGTCATGCCCACGCTGATGGCACAGACGGCTTCTTTGATTGGGTTTTCCTCAATCATGCCGTTTTTAAGCATAAAGTTCACGGCATCAACCAGTGCAACATAGGCTCCGGTAATTGAGGCACAGCGTGTACCACCATCGGCCTGCAGAACATCACAATCCAAAGTAATCGTGTGTCGTCCGAGCTTAGTTCGATCCACAATCCCGCGCAGACTGCGTCCAATCAAACGCTGAATCTCTTGCGTACGGCCGCTTTGTTTGCCTTTGGCAGCCTCTCGATCCGTTCGTGTTCCTGTTGAGCGAGGCAGCAAACCATATTCTGCCGTCACCCAGCCTTCGTCCTTCTCGTTAAGAAATTTGGGCACTGTCGGAGAAACACTTGCCGTACACAACACCTTCGTACGACCAATTGTCACCAGAACACTACCCTCGGCATGGCAGGTAAATCCCCGCTCAAAACTAAGGGTTCGCATTTGGTCATTCGCACGTCCGTCGTGTCGCTGTGTCATTTTTATTCTCCATATTCAAAAAAACAGCAGCATCTTTGCAACACCGCTCAGCCAACGCATTTTAGAGTGAGACCTTAGAATTAGTGCCGCAATATTCGCCTCAACGGCGTCTTTTCGAATCCTAATTGTCTATTTTTGTTATGTCCGGCATTCGTTCTATGACTGGCTTTGCCTCTGCGCAGGGTCAAACTCCCCTCGGCTTTCTGAGCATTGAACTGAGAAGCGTCAATTCACGCTTTCTTGATCTCTCTTTGCGCCTTTGCGATGAACTGAGGGCCTGTGAACCGCAACTACGGGAAAGCATCTCTGCTGCGGTCAAACGCGGCAAGCTTGAATGCCGAGCCAGTCTCAAACGCATAGACGCATCTGGAGCAAGCCTTAATTCCTCTGCGCTCGAACAACTGCTCGCACTACAAGATCAGATCCGAAAAATCGCCCCTGAAGCAGCGCCAATGTCTGTTGCATCCATTATCCAGATGCCCGGAATTTTGAGCACTCCTGAGGTTGATCCGGACGAATTGGCTCAAGCCGTGGATACCGTTATGAAGGATGCACTCGACGCTTTCACTGCCTCACGAGAAAGAGAAGGCGCTGCGTTAGCCGCCATTCTTTCCAGAAACTGCGACAAAATCGAAGAAGTTGTTGACGCCGTTGCGAAACGCATTCCCGATATTCACCAAAACCTTAAAGATAAACTTGAGCAGCGATTACAGGAGGCCTTGGGCGCAACGCTCTCTGGCGCTGCAGGCATTACACGTGAAGAAGTCAGCGATCGCATCCGTCAGGAAATCACTTTCTATGCCTTGAAAATGGATGTCGCCGAAGAAGTTAATCGACTCCGGACACATGTGGCAGAAGTGCGCCGCATTCTGAAAGAAGGAGGCGCTTCCGGCCGTCGCTTGGATTTTGTCACTCAGGAAATGAACCGCGAGGCCAATACGTTAGGTAGCAAATCTGCAGCCATTGAAATGACCGACGCAGCCGTGTCTCTCAAGCTGTGCATTGATCAGATGCGTGAACAACTTCAAAATATTGAATAACTGATCCCTCAAAGAAAAACGCCGTCACACATCCGAAAACCAACGTTCTCAGGTCTTCGGAAGACGGCCTTTTCTGTCTCTGATCAGACCTTAGACAAACATCAGAAGATTTGCGATGCACCTTGATTTCTGCGCATTTCCTGCCAGAAATCAAGCGTCATCCAATAAAAGTGCAAACCCACATCGGCCACCATCAGAAACTGCTCCTCATCAGTCACAAACGGGAAACGTCTAGCCAAACGGATCGTACCGAATTGACCAATCCCGACCATGGCCTTTACGATGGGCTCATAATCAGACTCTTTGCCAGGATCAAAATTCAGAATCCGGCAGGCGGCTTCAAAATTTTTAATTTCCTTTTTTGCACGCTCCATGTATTGCGCTGCATATTTGCTCGCCATGCCTAGTAATCCTCAGAAAAGGGGTAATGCGAGCAAATTGTATCGGAAGCACGCAAGCTAAGTTTGAGCCATGTCTTCGTGCCTAGCATCTTTTAACAATCACCCTTGGCGCTCGTTAAATGAATGAATTGGAAATCCTATATACCGCAAGAGAACTTTTGGGAGGCAATCAATCGTTATTTTTCTGGCAGACGATCACTCGTCTGGGCGACAACGGCATGCTCTGGATCTCTATCGGTCTGTTTTTTTCATGTTTCAGTGTTGTTCGGCGCACCGGCTGCATCATCGGCATAGCGCTTTTTGCCGGATTCATGTGTTGTAACGCAACACTAAAACCTCTCTTTGATCGCTTGCGCCCTTGTGAATTGCATCCTCAGGATCTGATTTTTGCCTGTCCTTCCGATCCATCCTTTCCATCAGGACATACAACTGCCTCCTTCGCTGCAGCCTGGGTTTTGGCCTTTTTTCATCCACGGTGGGGGAACGCCGCCTTGACTCTGGCTATTTTGATCGCTTGGTCACGTCTGTATTTATTCGTACACTGGCCCACGGATGTTGCCGTCGGCATACTGATCGGTACTTTGTGCGCAGGTCTGGCTATTTGGATGGGAAAACAGATTTTCAAACCTCTGTCACTTGCTGAGCGCTGGAGCTGAACAGTTCGAGCGCTCCGTCACTCAAATTTGCCGGCGCGGCACTCACATAAATCGGTGCAAAGGGAGCCGCCTGCGTAATGCGCACCAGTCCCTCTTTGGCCAATTCAAGCAAAGCCAAATAGTTGACAATACAAACGGCTCTCCCTGCGGAAGGGTCGAACAAGTCCTGAAATTCAATAAAACGCCCCGTATTTAGTCGCCTAAGAATCTCACTCATAAACTCTCGAACAGAAAGTTCCTGCCGAGAAACCTTATGATGTCCCTTGAGTGCTGCTTCACGAATAATTCCATCCCAAGCCATTTTTAAATCCTGAGGCGTGACCTCAGGAAGCAGTTTGTCTTGTGTTTGTTCAATCAACACATAAGCTCTCAGGAAATCTCGTCCATTTCTTGGAATACGATCCAATTCAGCTGCCGCCACTTTCATTTTTTCGTATTCCAACAAACGTCGCGCAAGTTCGGCCTGCGGATCCGCCACCTCTTCTCCTGTATCCGCACGCGTGACTGGCAGCAACAATTGACTTTTGATTTGCATTAAATGTGCAGCCATCACAAGGTAATCAGCCGCCAACTCCAGATTGCTCTCGCGAATGAGTTCCACATAACTCATATACTGTTCAGTTACGACAGCCATTGGAATCTGCATGATGTCAAATTTCTGCCGGCGAATCAGATACAGCAAAAGATCCAAAGGGCCTTCGAAACTTTCCAGAAATACCCGCAGTGCATCCGGCGGAATATACAACCCTTCCGGAACCTGAAAAAGCGGCTCACCGTACAAACGAGCAAAGGCCACGCCGTCGACTGTCTGTAGAGTCGTATCCTCGGGCTCGTGGCTCTCCATCAGATCAGCCAAAGTCAGCTGTCTTGGCCGCAGATCGTCAGAATGCATACTTGCCTCACCGCCTTTGCACGGTTCGGCACCAAGGCGTAAGGATCACTTCGGAAAGCCAAACAGCCGCATAAAGCAACAAACCGATCGCGCTCATGCCGAGTATGCCGTTGAACATGGACAACGTATCACCCACTCCCCAAGCATCCATAATCAGAAATCCCAAACCGCTCGTTGTTGCAAAACTTTCGGCAAGAAAGAGCACCGCCACCGCCGTCCCGCATGCGACCTTCAAACTAGTCAGAAATGACGGCAGAGCTGCCGGCAGATACACATAGCGAATGCGAGCCCAACGATTTGCTCCCATGCAAGTGATTGCCGTTTCATATACCGGATCCAACGACAGGGCCGCAGCTCGCACAATCACGATCATCTGATACCCGGTCGTCAACGCAATCAAAAGCACTCGAGAAACATCGCCCAAGCCCAAAAAAAGAAAAAAAACGGGCAAAAGTACAATTTTCGGAAGTGGAAAGGTTGTGTAGACCAAGGGAGCCCCAATCCAATCGGCCTTCTTGAGGTGCCCAAGCAAAAGTCCCAGCACAAGCGCTGGTATCGCTCCTGCTGTCAGGCCAAAGATCAAACGTTTAAGACTTGTCGCAACGTGAACAAGATACTCAGGCTGTGTCAGTGACTGAACAAACAGAACAGTCGTGGTCACAGGAGACGGCAGCAATGACTCTCCGGCATATTTTGAAGCACATTGCCAAAGCAAACCAATAATAACAAAGGCCGTCAGGTATCGAAACAGCAAAACGAAAGCTCTGCGCCCAAAAGAAGTCTGTCTCATGATCACCAATGCCCATTTTCGAGAAGCGGAATTCCTCCGTTTCGAACAGCCACCACTGCATTATGCAACCGTCTCTGTACAGCATAGAATGCATCGGTGCTTCGGACGTCCACCTCAGCCTGTGGAGTGAATGTCGGATTAGCGGCCAAGGCGGCCACACGCGATGGGCGAGCCGCCAAAAGCATGATGTTCTCCCCCAAGTAAGCCGCTTCACCAATATCGTGCGTCACAAAAACCATCGTACATGGATGACGCATTCGCAGTCTTTTAAGGAAATGCTGCAGATACTCGCGCAGCACCGCATCTAAAGCCGAGAAGGGCTCATCCATAAAAAGTACATCCGGCTTGGCAATCAACGCTCTTCCTAGTGCCAAACGCTGTCGTTGCCCTCCGGAAAGCTCTGATGGGAACCGGCGTTGCAAACCAGTCAACTCAAGCTCTGTGAGCATCTCATCGACACGTTCGGCAATATTCGAAGCTTTTTTTAACTTGAGAGGAAGAGCCAGATTGCCTGCAACGCTCAGCCACGGAAATAAAGCCAAGTTCTGCCAGACAATGGCATTGACAGGCTTCTGATTTGTCTGTTCCGACTCACATATCACCGTACCGTTAACCGCAGGCAAAACACCGGCAAGAGTCTGCAATAGCGTGGTCTTTCCGCACCCCGACTCTCCAATAACTGCCAACGAACTTCCTGCTTTCAGTGTGAAGTTCACTCCCGAAAGCAGTGCCTCTCCTGATCGTCCAACGGCAAGATCTTTGGCTTTGAGTGCAAACAAAGGGCGCTTATCGCTCAACGTAGATGACCTCCGCGTATTCCGGCACGGACTTGATCATGCCGCGCTGCACCATCCACTGACCAACACGTTCAACATCCTGGGCGCTCGGAAGCGGAGGCAGTCCGTCTTGACGCCCGAACAGTGAAAAACGAACCATCTTGTAATCCTTGGCAACAGGAGCAGGAATCAGTCGCTTTTGAACCATCAGTGCGCGATATTTTTCCGGATCAGCTTCGATCTTCTTGGCCGCCGCTGCCACGGCTCTGCGAAACGCCGTAACAGTTTTATCATTCAGATAAGGCTCACGCAACGCCACCACAGCAAGTGATTCATCAAGCTGAGTGTCATCCCAAATAACTCTTCCACCTTTTTGTTCCACTACAGTAACAAGAGGTTCGGGTAAAAGAGCCGTTTCAATCTGCCCGCTCAACAACATCTGCAAACGAATTGGAATTTGCCGCACTTCGACATTCTTAAACGCCTTCTCCGGCAAATGCTCCGTTTGCTGCATTCGTGTGAGCAAATAATCGATGATCGTCGAAGCACTCATCGCTGTGGGCGTTTTATTCAGACTTTCAACCGACTGAATTGCATTGACATATTTCGGTGAGACAACCAACCCAAATGCTCGCTGCGCTTTACTCGTGTGTGTTGTTGTCAACACTACCGCTTGTTTCGCCCCGGTTTCATTTTGCGTGAAAACATTCATCAAATCGCCGAAATGCCCTGCCAACTGCCCCGCTCGCATTGCCGCACCCACTTCCAAGGCGCTTTTAAAGGGCATAGTCTCTACATCAAGACCTTCGTTTTTGAACAAACCTTCGCTAACAGCCACATCAAGCACAATAGAGTCAGCCGCAGGCAATGTAGCAATGCGCAATGTTTCCGCCCCTACCTGAAGGCAAGTCAGGCAAAAAACACTGTAGACCAGAGATTTGAGTACTGATTTAAGCTGCATTTTCGTTTGTTCCACTTTATTTTTCGTCCTCCGAACAACCGAAAGCCCCGTGCCTGGAAAGCGCGGGGCCTGCGGTTCGGAACCATCAAATCAACGATTTATTCTCCGCAGACAAAGTGCGGGTCATCAGGAGACCACATATGAGCCTTGACAGCCGCAAGAATATCCTTTGGACGCTCTGCCTTGGCAAGTCCCTTGTCAAAAAGATATTCAGCTACTGCAGCAGCAATTTCTGCCGAGAGCGCGCGCACCTCCGACAAAGGCGGATACATCGAACCATTGTCCAAATCCGACTGACTGACCAACTCAGCCAATCGCTTGGCCGCAGTCAGGAAGACGCCATCAGGAATCATCGTCGGCTGGGCGAGCACGCAACCTAAGCCAATACCCGGGAAGACGTAACTGTTGTTGCCCTGGCGCGGTACAAACGTCTTACCGTGCACACTCACCGGAGCGAAGGGAGAACCAGAGGCAAAAATAGCCTGTCCCTTAGACCACTGATAAGCTTCCTGAGCCGTGCATTCAGCCTTGGATGTCGGGTTAGACAAAGCATAAATAATGGGCCGTTCGTTGAGAACGCACATCTGCTCAATCACTGCCTGCGAGAATGCCTTGGGCTGAGCCGAAACGCCAATGATCGCCGTCGGCTTAAAGACCTTGATGGCATCAAGCAAGTTGGACGCCAACGGAAGATCATGCGCAAACGGCAGCTTATTGGATGCGAGCTGATCGGTGCGCTGAGAGCTCACCAACCCCTTGGAGTCAACCAACGCAATACGCTTAAGTGCTTCTTGACGATCCAGGCCTTCTTCCGCCATTGCATCCGCAATCAAATGTGCAATACCTGTAGCGGCCGAACCAGCGCCCAAGAACAAAACGCGCTGCTGAGAAAGCTTCTCGCCTTTGACGCGCATAGCCGAATACAGTCCCGTCACGGAAACGGCTGCAGTACCCTGAATGTCGTCATTGAAGCAGGCAATTCTCTCCTGCCAACGATGCAACAATTCAAAAGCATGCGTGTTCTGGAAATCCTCGAACTGAATAATCACATTGGGCCAACGCTCGCGTGCTGCTTCGATGAATTCCTGTACGAGAGCGTAATACTCTTCACCGTCAACACGCTTTTGCTTAAGACCAAGATAAAGCGGATCTTGCAGGTACTGTTCGGTGTTGGTACCCACATCAAGCGTCACGGGCAGCACATGCTGCGGATTGATACCTGCGCAAGCCGTATACAGAGCAAGCTTGCCAATCGGAATTCCCATGCCGTTGATGCCCAAATCACCCAAGCCCAAAATGCGCTGACCATCAGTCACCACAATCATTTCAACATTGTGATTGGGCACGTTTTTGATCAACTCACGAACGCGATTTCGATCATTGATCGAAACATACAGGCCACGAGCATAACGGAAGATATGGCTGAACTTCTGGCACGCTTCACCCACTGTCGGAGTGTAAATAAGCGGCATGTACTCTTCGATATTCTTAATCACCAAACGGAAGAAAGCGACTTCGTCAGAAGAATGGATTCCATCCAAAATCAGGTACTTGCCAAGCGGCGTTGACTGAGAAGCAATCACTTCTTCGAGTCGGCTTACCTGTTCTTCCACGCTCGAAACTCTCGGAGGAAGCAGACCACGAAGTCCGTAGCGGTCACGCTCTTCTTCCGTAAAGGTGGAACTCTTATTGAACCAGGGATTGCGCAAAACATTAATGCCGCGCATGTCGCTATCAGTGCAATTATTCATATTTCACAGGCCCGAGGTGTTGTCGTGAAAAATCTGAAGGTGTCTTTCCGGCCAAGAAACGAGAGCTTAAAAAGCTCTGCTCTGTTTCTTGTGCTGCAGGCAAATCGATCAGGAAGTTTAGAAATAAGGCAAAAACGCCACGCCCTTTACAGGCGCCTTCGGCGATTGTATCTCAGTTATGCGCACTTCAACATTGAGTTGATATCCTGAAAACAGCCTAAAGAACAAAAAAAGGAGGCATGAAAACGAAATCCATGCACTCCTTTTGAAAGAATCTGTTCGATTACTGCGGCCTTATTTCTTCTTGAGGCTCTTCAATCGGTCTTTTGCCACATCGGCGGCGGGAGAATCCTTGTGCTGTTTGATGATAGTCTGCAGCGTCTTGGATGCATTTGTACGTTGTCCCAACCCCACTTCCGCAGCCGCCTTGGTCAGCAAGGCGTCCGGCACGCGAACATTATCCGGAAACGCCGTGAGGAACTTGTTCTCCACAATGAGCGCCTGCTTGAGATCTCCTGCCGCGTAAAGTGAATTTCCAAGCCAATACAAGGCAGCAGGCATGTACTCCGACTGAGGATATATTGAAGTCAGATTTCTTAACAAGGCCTCGCTTTCCTCATACTTTCCCTGGGAAAAGTACGCCAATGCCGACGTGTACAAGCGCTTCTCTTCAGCCGTCACACGAATGGTCCGACCGTCGACTTCCACATCAGATGGTTCAAGCTGCGCCAAACGCCGATCAAGGTCTGCATACAAATCTCGATTCGATCGTTGCTCTAACGAAAGTTGATTCGTCAGTTCTTCCAAACGTCCGGTCAAACGAGCGTTTTGCTCTCTCAGCTGCTCAATCTGCCCCTGCAGCATCACTTGCGCGTTTTGCGCAGCCTCTACTTTCTCGCGCAAATCAAGAATCGCCTTGCGAGCTTCATCATCTCCGAAAAGAGCATGTGCCGGCAAAGAAGCAGCAAGCAACACCGGTGCGACCAAAAGTCCCACTGCAAGATTATTTCTGATCATGACTTATCAACGATAAACAATATCTGCTCGACGATTCTGAGCCCATGCTTCTTCATTCTCACCTTGCGCACGGGGCTTTTCTCGTCCAAAACTGACGGCCTCAATGCGAGACGCGGGCACCCCCAGAAGCTGAAGACGCTGCTTAACAGCCTCACTGCGTTTCTGACCGAGCGCCAGGTTGTACTCGCGGCTTCCTCGACTATCGGTATTTCCCTCAACCGTCACATGACGATTGGGATTGGCCATCATATTGCGAGCATGTGTTTCCACGACAGGCATAAATTCCGGTTTAACCGTATAGCTGTCGAAATCAAAATACACAGCATTACTGTCAAGCGCAGCTCCTGAAGCCAATCGATGTTTGGAAATCACCCCCTCCTGCGTGGTTCCTTCCTTGGCGGACTCGTCCAACGGAACACTGGAACAACCAGCCAAAAGCAAGCCGGCAGCCATAAATGCTAAAGCGCTGCTACGAGCAATGATCTGAGAAAACTGCATGATGCATCGTCTCCGATATAAACGTTCAAAACTCTCAATCCAGTAACGGACCCCATGTCGGCTCGCGAATATCTCCGACCGAAGCCGTCAGCCAAGCCGATACAGCGCCATCCGTACTGACAGTCCCGAGCACTCCTTTTTTATTACGCTCACTTGCATAACAAATAATGCGCCCATTGGGAGAGAAACACGGACTCTCATCAAATTCATTTCCGGTGAGAATGCGTTCCTGCCCAGTTTCCAGATCCATGATAGCAACGCGGAATCGCCCATTGGTACGGGTGATGTAGCTGATCTGTGTCCCTTGCGTATTAATAGCGGGACTAACGGCATAGTTACCGTTGAATGTCACTCGCTGAGCAGAGCCTCCGGACAGAGGTTGGCGATAAATTTGCGGACTGCCACCCCGATCGCTGGTGAAGTACAAATACTGTC
This sequence comes from Sutterella sp., assembly GCA_019410445.1. Taxonomy (GTDB): domain Bacteria; phylum Pseudomonadota; class Gammaproteobacteria; order Burkholderiales; family Burkholderiaceae_F; genus Duodenibacillus. The sequence continues at coordinate 9,624 of DXSO01000014.1, read as the reverse complement.
CGTCCGGCGAAAAAACCGGTTCGGTATCAATGGCCAAACTCCTCGAAAAACGCTGTACGCCGGAGCCGTCGGTATTGATCATGAAAATCTGCGTATAGCCATCTCGCGAAAGAGCTACAGCGAGCTTCTTGCCATCATGACTGAACGCAGGAGCAGAGTTGTTTCCGCGGAAATTAGCCACCGCACGTCGCTGTCCGGTTGCAACGGTATGCACATACACAACCGGTTTTCGAGCCTCAAAGCTCACATAGGCCAACTGCTTGCCATCGGGAGACCATACCGGAGAAATAATCGGCTCCTTGCTTTTCAATGCAGGCTGAGCATTGGCACCATCGCTATCGGCCACGATCAATTCGTAGCTCTGAGGCGAATGCTGCACGACATAAGCAAGCCGCGAGGCAAAAAGCCCCCCCAGCCCCGTGAGCTTATCGTAGATGCGGTCTGCAATACGATGGCTCACCATTCGAAGCTGGCGTCCATTGGCCAATGCAAACCACTCATCGATCTGCGCACCCGCAACAATGTCAAACAAACGGAAGCGGATATCCCATCGACCATCAGCCAGTTTAACCACGGAACCGGTCGCCAAAATATTGGCTTTCTTCTCAGTCCAACGATCAAACTGCGGCCGAATACTCGTTTCTAACGATGCCTCCGCATTCGAGTCCATGATGATGTTAAATGCGCCTGTACGTGCCAAGTCCGCACTAACGACCTGCATCAGATCGATACCCGTTTCAGCCGTTCCGTTAAATCGCTCTAATGCCAACGGAATGCGGTTTGCCCCCACACCCGTAATTTCAATGCGAAGCTGAGCCCATGCAGGAAGCGCGGAAAGGCCGCCAGCAGCAAGTCCAGCCGCCACCAAACTTCTTCTGGAAATGGAAACGTCAGAGTTCATTCTTCGTTGTCATTGTCATCAAGCATCGCTACCCAATCGGGTAGCGATGCTTATTTCGGAATAGCAAAAGGGCAAAAATACTCGCTCTTTTGCTTTTTCATCTTAGTGACGGAAATGGCGTTCGCCAGTAAAGACCATCACGATGCCGCGCTCATCGGCTGCAGCGATCACCTCATCGTCTCGAATCGATCCGCCCGGCTGAATCACGCAGGTTGCCCCCTGATCAACAATCACGTCTAAACCGTCACGGAACGGGAAGAAAGCATCTGAAGCAGCAGCACATCCCGCCAGAGACAGTCCGGCTTCCTGAGCCTTGATGGCAGCAATGCGAGCCGAATCAACGCGACTCATCTGACCGGCACCAACACCAAGCGTCATGCCGTCATGGGCATAAACAATCGTATTGGACTTGACAAAGCGCGCCACATTCCATGCAAACATCATGTCAGCAATCTGAGCCGACGTCGGCTGCTTCTTTGTGACAACCTTCAAGGCGCTTTCAGAACAGATGCTATTGTCAGGAGTTTGAACCAACAGACCGCCGCCCACTCGCTTGAATTCGAAATCATTGTGAGCGTCACCAGCCGCAACCGTCAGTACGCGCAGATTCTTCTTGGCAGAAAGAACCTGCAGCGCTTCGCTTGTGAACTCAGGAGCAATCACAACTTCAGCAAATTGGCCGGTAATGGCGTGAGCTGTTGCGCCATCAACCTCACGATTGAAAGCAATGATGCCGCCAAACGCGCTCTTGGAATCAGTACGGAATGCCTTCTGATAGGCTTCCAACGCATTAATTCCAATGGCTGCGCCGCAAGGATTCGCATGCTTAATGATCACGCAGGCCGGAGTATCGAAGCTGCGAACAGCTTCCCAGGCCGCATCGGAATCGGCAATGTTGTTGTAGGAAAGCTCCTTGCCCTGATGCTGATGGAAGCCGGCAAGCAAGCCAGGAGCAACAATGTGCTCACGATAGAAACAAGCCTGCTGATGAGGATTCTCCCCATAGCGCATATCCTGAGCTTTGATCCATTGACGATTGATCACATCCGGGAAAGCCTTCGTACGCTGCTTGTTTTCATCCAGACTCGTCAAGTAGTTAGTGATCGCTCCATCGTACCGTGCCGTATGAGCGAATACCTTCTTGGCAAGCGCCAAACGCGTATCAGCGGTCACCTCTCCATTGGCTCGGATTTCTTCGAGAACACGATCGTAGTCCGTCGGATCCACAATCACGGCAACGGACTCATGGTTCTTAGCCGCTGCACGAATCATTGTCGGACCACCGATATCAATGTTTTCGATCGCCAAATCAAACGTGCAATCCGGACGAGCGATCGTTTGCTCAAACGGATAGAGATTCACGCAAACAATATCGATCGGATCGATACCGTGATCGGCAATTGCCTTCATATGTTCCGGAACCGGACGACGAGCCAAAATACCCGCATGAATATGCGGATCGAGCGTTTTGACACGTCCGTCGAGCATTTCCGGGAAACCTGTGTAATCAGCTACTTCCTGGCAAGGAACCCCTTCGGCAGCCAACAATTTGGCCGTACCGCCCGTGGAAAGAATGTGATAACCGGCTGCAACGAGTCCCTTGGCAAAATCCACTACACCCGTTTTGTCGGAAACACTGATCAAAGCTTGTTTGCGCATAGTTTTTCCTTTAATTTCAAAGTCCTGAGGATGGAAACCCATGCATGATGAGTTTCTTTCTCAGCGTATTTCGGTTAATTCCCAAAAGCTTTGCTGCGGCACGCTGATTGCCGTTTGAGCGCTTCATTGCCCAATCCAACAATGGCCTTTCAGCTGCCGATGTAATCATTTCGTAAAGAGGCAGGCCTCGTACCCCCTCCAGATCACGCAGATAACTTTCCACTCGGTAAACCACGAGTTGGTTAAACGCATCATTGGCCGTAACACCCGGCTTCAAAATAGTCTGCAGATCTGCTTCACCTTGATTTTCCGTTTCACTCGTCATTTTCCAGCAATCCGCACCGCCGTCTTCGGCACTTGTTCAAAAAACTCTTCCACGGCAACTTCCAACATCTTCCACTCATTGATAAGCAGCATTTGTGCCAAAGAACTCTGCAACTGTTGATTGTCGTCACAAAATCTGCGTAAGTAATACCGCAGATGCTTGCGAAATGTTCTTACCAAAGACATCTCACGACGAGCATCGTCAATATTTTCACCCTCAATCAAAGCCCTAAGATGCATCTTTACTGTGGACAAAACTTCTTCTGGCTGCGGCTGTCCTGGATCTTCCTTCCCGTCCAGAAGTGACTGAGCTCGTGCAAACAACCAAGGGTTGCCGTAACTTCCTCGCCCAATCATCACGCCGGCAGCGCCTGTCTGTTGCAGCAAACTTACTGCCTCCTCAGGCGTACTTACATCGCCATTGGCAAGTACCGGAACATCCACACTGCGCACAACTGCGGCAATATCCTCGCGGTTAACCTTTCCGCCAAAGCGCTGTGCACGAGTCCTTCCATGCACCGTCACAAGCGAAAATCCTTCGTCTTGAGCCTTTCGTGCAATCTGTACCGCAGTTTTTGTTTCGTCATCCCATCCTGTACGCATTTTCACCGACACAGGCACCGTAACCGCTGAAGCCACGGCCTTGAGAATAGCACCTGCAAGCTCAGGATCACGCATGACTGCAGATCCGCACGCTGTTCCACAAACCACTCGAGCTGGGCACCCGAAATTAACGTCCACCATTGCCGCGCCACAATCCTGAGCAAGCGCAGCAGCATTGGCCATTTCCGCCGGATCCGCACCGAGAATTTGTACGACAGGAAACCGTTCTCGTTTGTCACAGCAATATCGACGTCGCGTCATTTCCGTATTGAGCAAATGCGTACCAGATGCCGCCATTTCGCCAACGGCATAAGCCGCACCAAAATGCAAGCAAACCACACGAAAGGCCGCATCTGTGACACCTGCCATCGGCGCTAAGACAAAATTGCCTTCCAACTGATACGGACCTATCTGCATCACTCTGAAAATAAAGAAAATCCCGACCTCGACAAACGACGAGCACTCACAGAATCAACACAACCTCTTATAGCTTTCGCCATTGTACAGGACTGCTATTTCCTACTTGTCTTAACAAGCCGTTTTGCAAGAGCTTTTCACAAATTTTAGTTGACCACGAAAACCATCAAACGATTCAAAGCTTGTTCAACAGACTCTTCCCGTGCCAACATCGCCGCCTGTCCTGCCGGCAGACAAGCCAAATCTTCTCGTCCCTGAATACGTGCTGCGGACAAAATCGGACGCATGACTTCACGCTGAAGAGGATACGGAGCAAACCGCAAACCGCTCTCTTCCAGAGCCCTCACCAAATCGGTCGGATACACACGTGTCGGACGTCCGTTGAAACAACTCGTCAGTCGCATAGAAACGTCAGAAACCAGCGGCAGAAGATCTTTGAAGGCTGATGACACACGACTTTCAAACGTTCTCAAAAGAACTGATCCGACCATGACAGCTCCAGCACCTGCCGCCAAAGCCGCATAAACCTGATCGGGTGTACCAATGCCACCAGAAGCAACGACTGGCAATTGTGTGGCACGCGAAGCGTGCGCAACCAGTACACTCATCCCCAAAGCCGCCTCTTCACTCGTATTTTCGAAATTAAGACGGGGGCCTCCTGCCTCTATTCCTTGAACGACCACAATATCAGCTCCCGCCGCACGCAGCACCTTCGCTTCGCGCAGAGTTGTGGCAGTTCCCATCCAAAGCATCCCCGCCTGCTTGAGTCGGTCATCGTACTCTTCCCGCAACCCGCCAAAAGTCACGCTGACCACGGGAACCTGTTTTTGCACAAGCACATCAAACTGAGCATCAAAATCAGGCAAAGCTAGTGTTGTACCGGCCTCAACACCCACATCAGCAGCAAGATCCTCAAGCGCATCAAGCATTTTGCGTTGCAACTCTTGCTGTTCTGCCGTTGCCTTTTTAGCCGGAGCAACCCTGATATTGACGGCAAACCGCGCATTCTCTCCTGCCAGACGCCTCACTTCATCAATCGCTTCGGACAACGCCTTCGGTTCAAGTTCGTCTCCGGCCAACACTCCCAACCCTCCGGCACGACAAACAGCCGCAGCCATTTCCGGACCAGAAGCGTCTGCCATTGGAGCATTCATAATCGGCAAACGAACCTGCGCAGTATTCAGAAAACGCGCTGTGCGCTCATTGACCAGTTCTTGCATCGACTGCATTTGCATTTCCCTAAAAACGAGCCCATTGCAGAGCCTGAGTGTTTTGTCTAAGTGCCTGAAGCTGTTCGACTGTGCCGACATTGTCCCAAAAGCCATCGAACACCTCGGCTCGCATTCGTCCCTGCTGCGCCAACTCCCACATCCAAGGAAAAAGTTTGCACCAAACCGGCTTTAGTCCATCAAAAATCTTTGGATTAACAAGCATGATGCATCCATAGCTGTGCTTTCGAGGAGGCTGACCTCTCACAACGCTTCCGTCTTCAAGAACCGTCAAATCTCCCATGCTATTGAAACTTGGGTTGGGTACGGCTACCAAAAAAGCATCATACTTTCCAGCCTTGATTTCCTTTGACCGATCACAGAGCCTTGTGAAATCGTAGTTGTGGACTACATCGCCAGCAACCACAATGAAAGGAGTTTCATCTCTGCCTTCGTCCGTCAGCAGAGGAAGCGCGTGCACGATCCCCCCGAGACTTTCAAGCGCATGCTCATGCGATTGGCCTTCTCGAGAAAGTTGTAAATGCACTCCTTTTTCAAGCAAGTGTTCAGGCAGCGCCTCAAAAGCCCCTGGCAAATGAGCGGTGTTCATTACCACTTCGGTAATTCCCGCCCGTTTGAGACCGGCAAGAGTCCAGTCACACAGACGAACTCCTTCAGCAACTGGCAACAAAGGCTTGGGCGTATGGTTCGTCAGCGGTTCAAGCCGAGATCCGCGTCCGGCCGCAAGCACCATCGCTCGCATAATCGTCTTACCTTCTTTCTTGCGTCAATACGTCCAACCTACTTTGGTCTTCTGCTCTTCAAATTGATCAAGCAACCAGTTGATTGGTTTGAGCTCATGGTAACGATTGGCCGTCTCCCGCACATAGTGTAGGAAACGAGGAGTGTCTTGCAGATACTTTTCACGCCCGTCCCGGTAGTTGATACGCGCAAAAATACCAAGCACCTTCAAATGCCGCTGCATCCCCATCCATTCGACATCTCGCCAGAACGCTCCAAAATCCTGCGCTACCGGAATACCTGCTTTTCTGGCCTTGTCCCAGTAGCGAATCGTGACGTCAAGTACGAAACTTTCCCCCCAACTGATGAACGCATCTCGCATCAGACTGGCGATATCGTAAGTCACCGGGCCATACAACGCATCCTGAAAATCCAACACACCGGGCAAGGGATCGGACATCATCAGATTGCGCGGCATGAAATCCCGATGAACAAAAACCCGTGGCTGAGACAAGCATGATGCAATGATCTTTTCATACACCGAGTCAATGATTTGCTTTTGCTTATCCGTCATTGTGTAGCCACGATGTCTTCCCACATACCATTCAGGGAAAAGATCAATCTCTCGACGCAAAACGGCATGATCATACTCGGGCAACATTCCTGGCTTGGAAGCAAGCTGCCACTTGACCAATGCATCGGTGGCCGCATCCATCAGCCGAGCCGCATTATCCTCGTTGAGTACATCCAAGTATGTTTGATTACCCAGATCACTCATCAAAATAAAGCCATCGTCTGAGTTGCTTGCATAAATCTCCGGAACATTCAGCCCAGCATGCTTCATCATCGCATCAACCTTCAAAAAGGAAGCAATCGGCTCTTTTTGGGGCGGTGCATCCATGACGATGAAAGTTTTTTCTTGACCTTGTACACGGAAGTAGCGTCGAAAACTCGCATCAGCGCTTGCGGCAGTTAATGTGGAGAGATCAAGGCCGGTTACGACATTTTGCTTTTCAAGCCACTGACAAAGAGTTGTCAGACGCGCATCTTGTTCAATCTGCATGATGATTTTCCTAGTCGCTAAAAGCGCTCTTCGATTTCACTTGAGGCGGATTATCCTCGAAAAACTTTCGCCTTGCTTGGATCAGACCGCCTGACGCAACCACTCTTAAGTCGGTATTTCCCATCGTCTAAGGCAATTCCCTCTGAAAGCAACGGATCACTCACCCTTATAATCCTGAAACCTAACAGTGAACTGTATCGACACATGCCACGGAATTCACAGCCGCAACTGCTTCCCTTAGTCGCCGCGGTGATGGCCGCGCTTTGCGCTCAAACCTCACACGCCTCCGACTCGGAATGGCAGACAATTGCCGGTGCCGAGTCAATCGCGCCAGTCAATTCGCCTAGTTACGTTACCGAGCGACAGCCTGAAAAACAGCAAGTCGCCAGCAACAACTCATCCACTGCATCTCTGGATCAGTGGACGAGTCGACTCGCCGAACCTTCCGCCAAAGACGAAGACTCGCCCGTAATCGCCTATGCTCAAACCATTGAAGGCTCCCCGGAAACAGAACTTACCTTATCGGGTGAAGCTGAGTTAAGGCGCGCAAGTACCGTACTCAAGGGACAACAAATCGTCTATACCCAAGAAACCGGGGAAGTAAAAATCTCCGGCGATGCCCAAGTGACGCGTGCGGGCATGCAATTAAACGCCCCTGAAGCCACTTATCAATTAGATAACTCGGTGGGCGAGGCAACAAACGTCAGTTACCAATACAAACCTCGTGGACTGCGTGGCAGCGCTCGTTGCATGCGATTTGCCTCAGCCGATGTCACCGAACTCAAAGATGTTTTACTGACGAGTTGTGAAGGCGACAACCCCGCGTGGTGGGTGGAAATGAACGAGCTCACGCTCGATGAATATGATCAATCAGGAACTGGTACGGGAGCTGTTCTAAAGCTTGGAGGCATGCCGGTCTTCGGTTCTCCTTGGTTTACCTTCCCACTGTCGGCAGAGCGCAAGTCAGGCTTTTTGTCTCCTGTCGTTGGAATGAGTTCGGCCCGTGGTTTGGACATTGCTATTCCTTACTATTTCAACATAGCGCCAAACTATGACTACACCCTCACGCCCCAAATCATCACCAAACGCGGCGTGATGCTCGGTAACGAATTCCGCTTTCTCACCAAGCATCTTGAGGGCGAGATTTCCGGCAATTTCATGCCACACGACAATGACTACGGCGATCACCGTTACAGTCTGCATGCCAATATCCGCGGCAGCTGGAACAACTTCGGCTACGGCATCAACTACAACAGAGTCTCGGACGACGACTTCTTTGATGACTTCTCAACTAGCCTGAGAGACAATACCGATGACATCCTGCCGCAAGACTATTGGTTGAACTACACGTCGACGTACTGGAACAGCTCCATTCGAGTCACCAAGAACCAAACTATCGGCAACACAGATAAACCCTACGAGCGTGAACCTCAGTTTTCATGGAACGCTTTCGTTGCCGATGCCGCTGGTTTCGAACTCACGACACATCTAGAAGCAACACGCTTTGTTCATCCAACGTTGCTCGACGGCGATCGATTCGTCTTTCATCAACAAGTTGCCTACCCGGTTCGAGGTGCAGGTTGGTTTGTTACGCCAAAAGCTCAGCTGATCAGCACTCAGTACGATCTGGATCATGATCGCAACAACCGCTATACCGAAAGTTCGCCAGGCTACACGTTGCCGATCCTCTCTCTGGATACGGGATTGACTTTCGAGCGCGATGTCAACTTCAGCAATCGTGACATGCTGCAGACGCTCGAACCCCGAATCTTCTACAGCTATACGCCTTATCGCGACCAAAGCAAAATTCCGCTTTTTGACTCAAGCGTCGCTGACTTAAATTTCGCCCAGCTTTACAGCGAAAATACTTGGGCCGGATATGACCGCATCGCAGAAACCAACCAAATCACGGCAAGCGTGACCACTCGTTTCATTGATGCCAACACAGGCCTGGAATGGATTAAAGCTTCCGTCGGCCAGCGATACTATTTCAATGATCGTACGGTCAATAGTCTGGGTGAACGCGTCTCGATGGAAAATCAGAAAAGTGATTTCCTCGCCAGTATCGGAGCCCGTCTGACTCGGACCATTTCAGCCTGCGTCTTTGGTCAGTGGTCATGGGAGCGATCAAGCTTTAAAAAGGCCATTGCAGGCGTTCGCTGGCAGCCCAAACCCATGAGCGTTATTGGCTTGTACTATCGCTATAACTGGCAGGAAGATCGCAACAGTGATGACTACATCGATCAGATCGATCTTGCTTTGCAATGGCCGTTATCCGACAAGCTGTACGCCTTACTGCGTCAAAACTACTCGCTTTATGACCACAAGTTCATCGAAAGTTTGGCCGGGTTTGAATATCACGCCGGCTGTTGGACGTTACGTGCTGTTGCACAACGTTACACTCGGGATGAGCACAAAAGTGATGAAACGAACTTCTTCCTGCAGTTAGAATTAACAGGTTTGGGCGGAATCGGTTCCAGCCCCTTGTCCGAACTGCAGCGCAGCATCCCGGGTTATCAAACCCGCAGTCCCGTGCCCACTTCTATCGGTACCTATGACTATTATCAATAAACGCATTTCTTGGGCAGCCATCGCTCTTATGCTGGCCTCGCTGCCCTCTTTTGCTCAGCAAAACTCAGCCACTCGAGAAACTGCCGTCGAAAATCCGGCAGCCTCGGTTCAGACTACCGACCTGTCTCTTATACACA
>DXSO01000139.1:4408-4889 GCA_019410445.1 Sutterella sp. | reverse complement strand
GTCATGGTGGCGGTTGTTTTTGCTTCATGGCCGGCCTACTCGTGCTGGATCCCGAGTCTTTTTGCCGTCATGCTTTTGTCATTGGGGCCTTTGACGCTCGGATTGACGAGCGCCTTGGAAATCGGGCGCACGGCATTGACCGTCATGGTGATTGTGCTGATTTGTTTTGTGCTCTACAGCGGGCGCCGTCTCAGTGAAGTGGTGGTGATGGCCGTGACGCGAGACGCACAAAACGAACGGCTCGTGGCTCGACTCAAAAGTGAAAAGTTAAGAGCCGAAAGCGAGCGGCGGGCGGTGGCTGCCGCAAGTGAGCGTCGAGCCAAGTTTTTTGCCGGAGCCAATCATGATCTTCGGCAGCCGCTTCAGGCCATGGGGATTTATCTGCAGATTCTTCAGATGCAGTCGACGCCGGAGACAAAAGATGTTATTGCGCAGCTTGGCGCAACAGCTCAAAATATTTCCACGCTTGTCGAACAACTAC
>DXSO01000139.1:0-4398 GCA_019410445.1 Sutterella sp. | reverse complement strand
CCGGATTGAAACCGGTCATCTTGACGTCAAGATGGAAAACGTCAACATCACGAGTTTGTTCAATGAGTTGGCGGCGGAATTTGCTCCGGTGGCGGCTGCCAAAGGAGTGCTCTTTCAGACGCGGCCGCTGCCTTTGACGGTGCATACGGATCCTTTATTTGTTAAGAGAATCCTCACCAATCTCATCACAAACGCTATTCGGTACAGCGACAAACCGGCCGCCAAAATTGTCTTGGCTGCAAGGCGCCTGAGCGGGGGACGCATCACGATCGGGGTATATGATCAGGGGCCGGGTATTGCCAAGTCCGAGCGGCAGCGCATTTTCGAAGCCTTTTTCCGAGGTGAGGCCGGCAAACATTCCGAAACCGGTTACGGACTTGGTCTTTCGATCGTCAGCGGCTTGGCAAAGCGGCTCGGAATTCCCATTACAGTCGGCAGCCGTCTCGGAAAGGGGTCGGTTTTCCGACTGGAGTTTTCCAATGTCAAAGTCAGCGGTTTGGCGCACGCTTCCGATGGGCTGCCTCTGACTACGGACCTGGATATGCGAGGCGTCGTTGGGATTTTGGAAGACAACGATATCGTGCGAAACGCCGTCAGCACCATCATTCGGAGTTGGGGCGCGACCGTCGTGGCTTCTCGAGAACCTTCTCAAGCATTCATCAGCCGAATGGTCACGGAAGCGCAAGACGGCAACCTGGCAGCATTGTTGTCCGATTACAACCTTGGCGAAGGTGTAATGACCGGTTTGGAGGCAATCTTTGCCGTTCGGGTCGGAGCTGCAAAAAACTTTCCGTGCGTACTGCTTACGGCTGTCAGCGAAGATGTCATTGGGAGAGCTTATCGTTCTCTTTTGCTCAATCCCGACAATGAAGGGCAGGTCATGCCCGTGATTCTTCAAAAACCTGCCGGAGCAGAAGCTCTTGCATCGGCTCTGAGACGCGCTGTTGCGGAAAATCGAAAGGTTTCAGATTAAAGGACGACATCAAAGCCGGCACGACGCGCGGCAATCAGAGCTTCCGTGCGGTTGCGTGCGCCGAAAGCGCGGTAGATGGCTGAAATGTGCGTTTTAACGGTGCCTTCCGAAAGATTGAGTTCTCGGCAGATCCGCTTGACGGGAAGCCCTCGAGCCAACGTTTGCAGAACATCCTGCTGACGCTGAGTGAGGTGAACTTTAGGCGCCGAAGACTGCATCTCGAGAGCCGTGTCCGTGAAAAAACCTTCCTTCTGACTTTGGCTGAGCAGTTTGGTCGGAATATAAACGCCGCCCTGCAGCACGAAGGTGATGGCATCGGAGAGCATGTTCGTATCAAGAGACTTCGGTACGAAACCTGCGGCACCAAGCTGCAGAACACGCATGATGTTGGCCTGATCGACTAATCCGGAGAGCACGAGAATTTTCAAAGCAGGATTACTTTGAACCAGCTCTTCAAGAAGACTGGTGGGGGTCTGGACTCCGGGCAGATTCAAATCCAAAATCAAAAGATCCGTCTCTTCACCATGCTCTCGCACTAAAGCCCGCACATCCTCGGCAGAGCTGCCTGTGAGAACCTGAGCTCCTTCGAACTTGGTTTTCAAAAGCATGGAAAGAGCCTGAAGAATCAGTGCATGGTCGTCGACGAGAAGAAAGTGCATGGGTTTTGCTCTAATCAGATAGGCTGCGGCGCATAGGATAGTCCGCTGAACCCTCTATTTTAACGTCCTCGTGCCGTAAAGGGCGGTGGTGAAAAATGCCACATTGCAGACCCCGGATTGGCGTAAACGACAACGCCTAAAGAAAGGGTTTTCTGAGCAAAAGTGCTTATGTCGATTTTGAATGGTCGTGGCATACTACAAAAATCGCCCATGATGCCCGTTAACGGGGCGTTGAGGGTCGAATTCACAATAAAAAGTTAAAAAACGCTCGGATCTCTTTCCATGTCAAAGACTCTTTACGACAAGCTCTGGGATGAACATGTGGTGACTGCCGAAGGCGACGGCACCGCCACCATCTACATCGATCGCCATCTCATGCACGAAGTCACCAGTCCGCAGGCTTTTGAAGGATTGCGGCTTGCGCAGCGCAAGCCTTGGCGCGAATCCTCCATCGTGGCTACGGCAGATCACAATACTCCGACGACGGGGTGGGAAAAGGGACTCGACGGCATTACCGATCCGATAGCTTTGCTGCAGGTGGAAACACTTGACAAGAACATGAAGAGCATCTGCCCGGCGGCCTATTTCCCCTTTATGGACAAAGGCCAGGGTGTTATTCACGTTATGGGGCCCGAAGAGGGGGCAACGCTGCCCGGAATGACCGTCGTGTGCGGTGACAGTCATACGTCCACGCACGGAGCGTGCGCAGCTTTGGCTTTCGGCATCGGTACTTCGGAAGTCGAGCATGTGCTTGCGACCCAGACTTTGATTACCAAGAAAAACAAAAACATGTTGGTTCGCGTCGAAGGCAAACTTGCTGCTGGTATTACCGGCAAGGACATCGCCTTGGCCGTGATCGGCATGATCGGCACGGCCGGCGGCACGGGCTGCACCATTGAATTCGCCGGCTCGGCCATTCGTTCGCTTTCAATGGAAGGCCGCATGACGTTGTGCAATATGGCCATTGAGGCCGGCGCCCGTTCTGGTTTGGTTGCCGTTGACGAAAAAACGATCGAATACATGCGCGGTCGTCCTCTTGCCCCCACGGGTGAAGATTGGGACAAGGCCGTTGCTTATTGGAAGACGCTTGTTTCCGATCCCGATGCGCATTTCGATGCGGTTGTCGAGCTGCGGGCCGAAGATATTCGTCCGATGGTGACCTGGGGGACATCGCCCGAAATGGTCACTTCCATTGACGGCGTGGTGCCGGATCCGGAAAAAGAAATGGATCCCGTCAAACGAGAAGGGCAGGCTCGTGCCCTCAAGTACATGGATCTTGTTCCCGGTACGAAGATTACGGATATTCGCCCTGATCACGTTTTCGTGGGTTCATGCACGAACTCTCGCATTGAGGATATCCGTGCGGCGGCCTATGTGGTCAAAAAGCTCGGAAAGAAGGTTGCGCCGACGGTCGTGCAGGCTCTGATCGTTCCCGGCTCCGGTTTGGTGAAACTGCAGGCCGAAAAAGAAGGTCTCGACAAGATCTTTATTGAAGCCGGTTTTGAGTGGCGTGAACCGGGCTGCTCGATGTGCCTTGCGATGAACGCCGATCGACTCAATCCGGGCGATCGCTGTGCGTCGACTTCCAACCGCAACTTCGAAGGACGTCAGGGCAAGGGAGGACGCACGCATTTGGTCAGCCCGGCAATGGCTGCCGCTGCAGCCGTCGAAGGTCACTTCGTCGACGTCTCCAAGCTCTTTTAACAAGGCATACGCATAAGGAAATAACAAAATGGAAAAATTCACTGTGCTCACCGGCCTTGTCGCTCCGCTTGACCGCAGCAATGTTGATACGGATGCCATTATTCCCAAGCAGTTCCTCAAGTCCATTTATCGAACCGGATACGGTCCCAACTGCTTTGACGAATGGCGCTATTTGGACAAGGGTGAACCGGGTATGGATTGCTCAAAGCGTCCGCTCAATCCGGATTTCGTGCTCAACGAACCCCGTTATCAGGGGGCAAGTATTCTGTTGGCCCGAAAGAACTTCGGTTGCGGTTCAAGTCGCGAGCATGCTCCCTGGGCGTTGATGCAAAACGGTTTTCGCTGTGTGATCGCTCCGTCGTTTGCCGATATTTTCTATTCCAATTCGCTCAAAAACGGTCTGCTCCCGGTGACGATTCCCGAATTGGTTCTGGACCGTCTGTTTGAGGATTGCAAGAACACGGTCGGCTACAAGTTGACGGTGGATTTGGATCGCCAGCTCGTGATCGAACCGTCTGGAGCGAGCACTCCGTTTGAAGTGGCTCCTTTCCGTCGTTGGGCCATGATGAATGGGTTTGATGACATCGGAATTACGCTGTCGCGCAACAAGCAGGCTATTGAAGAATTTGAAGCCAAGCGCCTGGCTGAGAAACCCTGGCTTGCAAAGACGCTTAATCAAGCCAAGGCCTAAATTATTCTTTTGACAATCGCGAAGAAAAAATGAGTAAGAAAATTGCAGTGCTTCCCGGTGACGGGATTGGTCCGGAAATCATAGAACAGGCCGTCAAGGTTCTGAAGGCTTTGGGGTGCGACTTCGAAATGGAATATGCCGATGTGGGCGGCGTTGCCTATGCCCATCACGGTCATCCGCTGCCGGAAGCGACGCTGAAACTCGCTCAGGAAGCCGATGCCGTTTTGTTCGGTGCCGTGGGGGACTTCAAGTACGACAATCTTGAACGTCGACTGCGTCCCGAGCAGGCTATTCTCGGTCTGCGCAAGGCTCTGGGACTGTTTGCCAATCTGCGTCCGGCCAAGTGCTTTAAGGAGCTGACTTCGGCTTCG
>DXSO01000138.1:3653-5039 GCA_019410445.1 Sutterella sp. | reverse complement strand
ACTCACCGCTGCGGCCGTGCGATACAACGCTTCAGCAGCTTTTGAAAAGCTACCGAGTTCCACAACTGCAGCAAACGTACGAATCTCTTCGAAATTAAGACGCGGAGCAATTTGGAAGGTTTGCATGGCGAGTTACCTACATCAAAAAAAGACTTTCCCAAACTCTCCTCACGTTGATCTCAATGATTTGAGACAACGCGAGAAGACAGAGTCAGATCTTATTCAGGAATAAGTACTCATTCCTTTGAGTAGATCTGCTTTTTGTAAATCACCAGCGTCGCAGCCACCGTTACGACAATGGTGATCAGCACATACCAGTACCCCGGAATGAACGGCGTCCAGAGACGGCAAGCAAGCGGAACCAGCACGGCAAACGGAATAATCTTCGGGAACTTCATCGCAAACGAAATGATGAGAGCGCCGAAAATTGACGGTACGACATAGTTCTTCACAGAATCAATGACAACCGGCGGGAACAAATCCAAAATGACCGAACCTGCAATAGCACCAGTTGCCACCACCAAAAGCGTGGTTGTCGTAGCCCCTGCCACGGCGCACGTCGTGATGATCTCAGCTTGTTTTGTTCCTTGTTCAACACCAGTTAATTCCTGCGCAAGAATGGCCGCAGGCAGTTTGCTGTTGCCGATATTTCCGGAAATAAACGCGAGATAACATCCCGACAACCCCAGTGCAGGATAAAAAGTCAAAGGCTCAATGATCCAGATCAACCCGAAACCCGCCGTAATCAGCAGCAGATCCTTCCAAATCCAGTCAAGCGGCGGAAATACGTCGTAGCCAAAATAAAGATAGGCAACCGGAAAAAGCGAAGTAATGCAGACCATCGCCAATGTCCAGCGACCAATTCTGTGAACGGGAGCGATCCAATTTTCGCGGTAGGTCTTTTCGTTCAGCATGTCCAATCTCCCATTAGGCAAACTTAGCAACAGCACCGGCAATCGTGCCGAGAATCATGGCAAGGCCCAAGTTGTATTCTTTGATCTTCGGGAACTTCTCACCGATCTTCTGCAACGCAAACATTGAAACGCCGCCGACAATCCAGGCCGCCAGGTTGGCTCCGCCCGTCTTGATTTCACCCGAAGACAAGTTCCCGTAAATGGAGGCCATGGCCGCGCCGCTCACAAACAGAAGAATCTTCGGGTTGTAAGCATTGATCTTTTCCTTCATTTTTTCGAGAGAACCCGAGAAGGCAAGTGCTCCGACAAGCGAACCGATACCGTTGATCGCCATACCGAGCCAAGCCACGAAAAGCGCTGCCGTACCGAAGTCTGGGCTATTGAACTCAATACCCACGGCTTGAGCGCCGATTTGCGCGGCTGTCAATTCGTTTGCCGCCGAAACGATCATGGACAAACGCATCCACGTCAG
>DXSO01000138.1:0-3643 GCA_019410445.1 Sutterella sp. | reverse complement strand
TCATCAGTCCGACCATGACGATGAGAATACCCAAAGACGGCCCGAAAGCCGTCACCATGCCGATGCGAAAAGCTTTAAAACACTGTTCACGCGAAAGATCAAAACTTTTAGCATTGCGCAGCGCAAGACGTACAAAGAGAGCAGCCTGCAGGGCGACAATGAAAACCGTCACCGAGCAGATAAGCCATAAGACTGGATTGTTGATGATTTCGTTCATGATTTCACCCTCAAGGCAAAAGGGGATGTACGGCAGCAATCTTTATTTCCCCGGACTTGCCGCCGTACAAGGCAGACAGCTGATTTAGAAGCCATAAACTTCCGCAAATCGCAGCAGTGCTTTTTCAAAGCAATCCATCGGGGGATTGGTGATGCCGGCACCGATCTGTCCTTCTCCCGGCAGCTTATGAACGCTGCCGGTCGTGATCTTGGGCACGATCCCCGTTTCGATTACCTTGCGGATATCAATACCCGTCGGAGAACCGCGGAAATTGAGTACCGGCTGCGAGAAGTTCAGGTTCTCGCCAATGGTGATCTCGTACATGCGCTTGGAAATTTCCACACCTTGCGCTGCCGAACCACCCACAAGCTGAACAATCGCAGGAGCCCCCGACAAAGCAAAACCGCCGATGCCTGCCGTTTCAGTGATGGAACTGTCGCCCATGTCCGGGTTGGCGTCTTCGTCCCCATACCCAGGGAAATACAAACCTTCAACCATTTGTGCCGGACCAACAAACCATTCACCGGGCAAACCCGCCACTCGGATACCGAAATCCACGCCGTTACGAGCCATAGCCGTCACCATGGTCGAGTTTTTAACGCCATTGACCGGATCAAGCGTTACTTTGGACGTCGGCATGCTGATGCTGAGATAAAAACCGTCATTGCCGTTGATGAAGTCATAAACGGGAACCACTTTTTCAGCAGGCAAACCGCACTTCATCATCAAGGGTGCGATGGCTCGCAGGAACATACTTGTGCCAGCCTTATTGCGGTTGTGACCTTCGTCACCCATATGCAATGCCTGGAACTGCAGTGACTTCGTATCGATCCCGCCGTCGCTGACAGCTAAGGCCGCACGCAGCACCTCGAGATATTCCGTCTGAATCCAGTGCAGTCGGTCGATCACTTCCTGACTGTAGGCTCCGTAGCGAAGCAGTTTTCCGCCCATGCCTTCAGGCACCGGACAATAAGCCCTATTGCCGAAACGGCGGTTTTCAAAAACCGAAACCACCATATGCGGAGCAATGACACCAGCCATGGGACCCACCGCACTGTGTTCGTGGCACGGTGAGAACTTCACTTGTCCGCTTGCGGCATATTCGGCTGCTTCTTCGGGTGTTTTTGCCCATCCCTCGAAGATGATTGCCCCCATGACGGCGCCTTTCATCGGACCGCACATACGCTCCCAGGTGATTGGAGGACCAGCGTGCAGCAGCATATGATCTTCCATTCCGGGAATCACATCTTTGGCCAAGCGGTAATCAATCAGATAGGGCTCACCTTCCAGATAACGACTCAGAGCCGTCTGATTGGCCTCGTCAATAGCCTGATCATCGAGCGAAGCCAAAGCTCGCAGCAGTTCAGGTTTGCCCCCGGCGACGGGCTTCCAGGCCACTTGCGTGACGTCGGCATTTTGTCCGCGCAGTTCATCGGCAAAAGAAGTCGGACCAATATTGAGAACTTTCAGATCCTGGGTAAAGAGTTGGCTTGCAGTCATTTGCCCATCTCCTTTTTCAGACACGCAGCCAGACGGGCGGCCTGCGCATTGGTGGCAGCGACGATTACGCCGAGTTTTTGAAGTTGTTGCACAACGGTGGCTCGATTCTGCGGATCCGTGTCCGTTCCAAGAACATGCGCAATGAAAATCACATCACGTCCTTCGTCCTGGCAGGTCTTGCGAGCAGATTGGATGGCCTGTGCAAGACCATCGAGCGGATCGCGAGCGGCACCGTACCCCAATACGACATCAAACAAAACCAAACCGACGTTAGTATCCGTGGCTTCGGCAAACAGACGATCATTGCGAATGGACGGGTCAATCATCGGATGCGCGCGGCCGACCGTGAATTCATCGTCTCCCATATCAAGGAAAATGTCTGCGGCAACTTGCGAACCGTCATACTTCTCCACAGGATCGTGCGCAATATTCGAAAAGACGGAAGCTTCCGGCCGCATCGCTTTAAAGATCTTGCGGCATTCATTGGCCAACGTACCGCCGCAGAAGATCCCGCGGACGTAACGCTGCATCGGCGTCAACTTGCCAAAAGTTTCCTTAGCCTGTTTGTACAGCACTTCATCGTCTTGAGCGATGGCTCCCACACCGGCCAATCGAGCTGCCTCGGCAGCCGCCTTCTCAAGCGTATCGGCAACCAAAACATTGCCTGCCGCCGCGATCTGTGCACCGCTTTCCAGGAAACAGAGAACAGTCGGCTTCGCGACATCGGCCAACAATGCACTGATTCTCTGCGCTGCCTTGCTGCCGCAGGACTTACCAACCACTACGATAACCTTGGTTTGAGGATCCTCGGCCAACATCTTGAGTGCGTCGACGGTCATGATGCCGCCCACTGCATCCGAAAGATCACGCCCGCCGGTACCGACAGCCTGACTGATGCCGACTCCGGCGCAGTCCAAAAGAGCCGTGACTTCCTGCATGCCAGTACCGGAAGCACCGACAACACCCACCTCTCCTCGGCGAAGATTATTGGCAAATGCGAGTCCCTTGCCATTTATAACGGCGGTACCGCAATCAGGCCCCATCACCAGAAGTCCCTTTTCGTGAGCCAATTTCTTGAGCATCACTTCTTCTTCGACCGGAACATTGTCCGAGAAGATCATGACATTGAGTCCGGCTTCCAGTGCACGTTTAGCTTCGAATCCGGCGTATGCCCCCGGCACGCTGATCAATGCCATATTGGCATCCGGAGTGCGTTGCAGTGCCGTGCGAATCGTTGCAGGATCCGCTTCGCGCGTTGCATCCGCTGCTTCACGACGCATCAGCGTCTCCTCAACTTTTGCAAGGAGTTCCTTCTCGTCCTGATCATCGTTACAGACAACGACAATCATCAGGTCGTTCGGACCTGCGGCATCTGTTTCGGGAGTATTGAGACCTGCTTCTCTGAGAAGCCCTTGGTTGAGCTCCGTACCCATGCTGACGGAAACTTTGACGATACCATCAAGCTTTTCAAGACGCTTGCTGACCCCCATCAGGGTCACGGAGTCAAAGTATGTGCTCTTCTTGACAGTGGCGATGTTCTTCAAGACTGTTCTCCTAAAAAGACCATCGTTTGATGAGTATTGGTTATGCAGCTCCAACTGCATGATTTCAGTCTAACAATCCGAGAAATACTCACTGCCAAGTTCTTTTCTACACCCGTTTTTAAATTTTTTTAAATCCCGAAAATTCTTTGAATCTATTAAAGATATGACTCCTTTTCGAGACTCATTGATCCTGATTTGTCCTTTGACGTAGGCCGCAAAAAAAAAAGCGCATCGGAAAATCTTCCTCAGCGCTCTTTTTTGATTTTTCTCAGCTTTTCGGTTGAAATCAGATGTACTTCACCGACACGATCGAGTAGTGAATCAATCCCTTGGGAGCCGGGCAGGTCACTTCGTCGCCTTCGTACTTGCCGATGAGACTGCG
>DXSO01000137.1 GCA_019410445.1 Sutterella sp. | reverse complement strand
ACACAAACAAATTCGAAAGATTAAACGACTTCATGTGGGGAATATCTTCAAAAGAATCCAAGGACTGCAATTTCAGTCATGATGCAGAATTGACTGAATCCCTTAGTTACATGATGAGGAATCTCTTTGGCGAGGCCGACTTCCCAAGCAGCCGTTACTGGGCCTGGTGTCGGAAAGGAAAAGATCCATTTTCAATTAGTTTGCAAAATGACTTTCCCGTCAACTTAGAGGATCCCAAATGGCTGGGAATGCTGATTAAACATGATGAAAATGAATTGACGGAATGTATCTGGCATAAGATTGATTTAATCTTATCGTAATGCAAAAATGAATAATTTAATATCCTTCAATAGCTCGGAATTTTATTCTTGATAGTGAGTTCATTTGTGAATTTCAAAAAAGATTGAGAATAATACGTTCACACAAGATGTCGAGCAATGGATACTTTGTTTTCATATTCATTTCAACATAGAGCTGATTACTGTACTGAAATTGGAATTTTTCACTCCATCGGAAAACGAATTAGACAACCACTAAAAGCTCATTGAGCGATCTAATCTGTCGTTTCAGGTTCAGCTTAAGTCCATTATTAAAAAACGTCATACTGTGATATCAGAGCGTTTCCAACAAGAGCTCCCATTGACTTTAGTAACTGAGCGCACCCTCTCCACTCTTTCTACATAAAATAGAGGCACGTCCTTACGAACATTCTCTTCAACGAGTTCTGATATTTCTTCGAGCGATAAACCCCTAACTCAAACAAGTCGTTTATGCCCTATCTTCCGAAACGCAAAAAAAAACAGCGACTGATTCTGCGTTGCAAGACTGTGAATACCCCCGCAGGAACAGTGATATTCAAAGTATTCAGCACATGGTGTCTCCCAAACCATGGAGATACCAATTTCCTCCGCTGGTATTAAGTGTCTCCGCGGCATTGAAATGAAAATTAGTTGGCAAAGTGAGATCGAAGATATTCGGCAAGTACCGCCGCTGTCATCCAGTTTGAGGTCACCTCAAAGTCAGGTCTGTTGTAAAGAACTACTCCAGTGTGTCTAAAACACAGAAAACAGACGGCAACCGCCGTTCTTTTGTTTCCGTCAGCAAACACACGTCATTTCGAGATAGAGCCCCAAAACATAACCGCCAGAGCAAAAACATCGGACAGTCCCTCTTAGAGCTCATAATTGCGTATCCGTGAAATTAGTGCCGAAACACGTTCCAGATCAAGATATCCAATGCATCCTACGTAGCGATGCAGAACCAAATCCTGAATCTTTAGACCCTTTAAGCAGAAACATGATCACTTATTCGACAACGCCTTAAACAGAGAGTCGAATTCGTTGAAAATCGACTCCATCTCATTTTGGAAAGCGCCTTCTTTCATGGATTCATAATGGGCGGAGGAAATCAAATACGCTGCCGACTTGCCGCGCACCGTGATGACGGCAACTTCGTTTTTGGCGCAATCGGCAACGATGCGTGACAGATCTTTTCTCGCTTCAGACAAAGTTTTTTCGAGCATCGAAGCAACCTATCTTGAGCATTTTTTGTATCTGAGATCGTACATCCTTGGCAACACGGCTACAGTGTCCATTCTGTCACACGTAGTCGATCTTGTGAGACTTGATATACGACCTGAAACCGAGGGCGGCAAACTACAGGCCAGAGAATTGCACTCTCGTAGCAAAAGCGCCTCCCGATACGCGTTCAGTTGCTCTCGAAAGCCGTACTGCCCCAACAAGAATACCAAGGATAAAGCACATCACCCGCAAACACGGAGAAGCGCTTCAATGCAGATCAATAAATATCACAACATTCGACACTAAGATCTTGCTCAGACGCCAAACAACTATGAATCCCTTTGTCAATCCGTTTGCCACGGGAGAGGAAAAAGAACTTGCCGACCATAAGGTAATCCACTGGATCACATTGACTTCGTGCGACTTCTTGCGGCAACCCAAAGTCTGTCGCTCGATGGTAAGACTTGAACCGCGTACTTTGCATCAGCACAAGCCGACGCGTGAGTCGTAAACATTGATATGTTCTTCCGTACTGATCGCAGTTGTCTGCTTGCCGATTGATCCAAACCAATCGACTTTCCCGAGAAACTTAAGAAAAAACGCGATGCCCCTTTCTCGAAGGAAAGCACCGCGTTCTCAAAAAAACCTCTCGCGACCTGCTTATTGCTTCCGCGGCTTCCACAAGGGGTGTCGATGCGCCGCATAGTCGGCATCAACCGTCCCGTCCATCATGGCCGGCAGCAATGCCCGATTCGGTTTGAAGGCGAAGGCGGCCATGTGCCCAATGAACAAAACGATCGTCAGTGCCATGCCCAGATTGTGAAGCTGGGCAAGCCAAAAAAGCATCGGATCCGACAAGTCCCAGCCTGCCAGATTTTTAAGTGTTTTAAGCCACCCCGTCACGATGACGAGCGCAAAAGCCGCGACAAACCCCGCCCAGGCCAAACGCTGTTCAGGAAGATATTTTTCCGATGGCGGCTCCTCAGCCCCCGTCAGCATGGCTTTGATGACGTCAATGCTCTTTTTAAGGTCCCCTTTTTTCGGAACGATGTCGAAGTCTCCTTCAAGCGCATGCACAAGCAGGTGAAAAACGCACAGCACCGTAAACACGATGCCGAACGCATAGTGCAGCGGCAGCGTTGCAAAGTAGTCGGTCGTCCACTCACCCAACGCATTGAGCCCGTAGCGCTTTGCCACCGGCATCTGCAGAATGCCCGTAAAAATCAAACCGAAGCACGACAGGGCGATTCCCCAGTGCACCACACGGTTTCGCAAACTTTGCCGATACACGCGCTTCATGACTCGTCTCCCTTATCCCCGCGGCGTTTGCGAAGTGCCAATGCGCCGCCCAACGCAATGACCGGAGCGGCAAGAGTAACGCCCGCCAACACCTTGCTTTGATCGAGCTGCGACTGCGCCGGCATGAATCCCGGCTCGCCCTGAGGCGCTTTCGCTCCCCTGCTTTGGATAAGCGCCTGCTCAATCATTTCAAACGGGACACTGCTTACGTACCACGTCGCCGTGCCGCCGTTTTCCTTTCGTCCATACACGAAGCGCCCTTGGGAAATCGCCTCGAGCTTTGCGAGCATTTCGTCATAAGTGCCAAAGTGCATGGCGCCCTTCGGGCAGACTCCGACACAGGCCGGTTTCGTGCCGGGCTCCCGATCCGCACATCCGTCACACTTGTACATCACGCCGCCGCCGGCAAACTTGGGTGCGACATTCAGGTAAATGCCCACGCCGGCCTGTCGCTGCGGAATCCCCCAAGGACAGACATCCCTGCATTTTGCGCCGCCGAAGCAAACGCGTTCATCGATTTTCGTGGCTCCTTCGTCCGTCTTGTCGATGGCTCCGAACGGGCAAAGCTTCCGGCAGGGTGCATCAAAACAGTGCATGCAGCGGCGCGGTGCGAAAACAACACGGCCGTTGACTTCGATTCTCTGAACGAATATCCAGTTGTAGGGCGTCAGTCGGTCGATGCGGTCGCGCTCTTCTGAGAAATCTTCAAAGATCTTCTGCGGCCAATACGGCGAAAGCGGTTTCTTCGGCTCCGGATACCGCGCTTCATTGCGTTTTCGGCATGCCGCCACACATTCCGGAACAGTTCGGTCGGCGCATCCGTCACAGCAATCAAGATCAATGATCGTAATACGCTGGGCTTGAGCCAGAGAAGCTTTGCGAGCCGCCTGAGCCTGCGCGGTCATCAGCCCTGCGGCTAAAAAAGCACCGCCGCGCGCCGTATTCAAAAATAATTTTCGACGATCCATAAACGAGCGTTTCACAAATACAAATGACGTATCACAAAATTATGCGGCGAGCTTGACCGACTTTCAATGCGCCTCGTTGCCGTCTCTTGCCTATGCACTCCTGACTGCCGTGCTTGTTTTTGTGCTTGAAACACTCGTGACACTTTCAGTGTGAGACCGGGAAATGATGGATTTCCTGTTTTATTCGCTTTTTTATCTCCGAACCTGAGACGCTTTTTTCGACTGCACCATCCTCCGAACGGTTTACCGACACGGTTTTGGGCAGCAGTTTGTTCTCAGCAATTTGAACTAGGATGTTTTGCCTAGCATTTTTACAGTTTTTTGATCCAAAGCAATTCTTTTACAAAATGGAGTGCGATACTTTTCCTGAAGCAGCGGATTGTTTTGTCAGCAAACTTTTGGACGAATATCGATCAGCTTAAAGGTGTTTTCCTGCATTTTTCCGCTTCGACCGGCTTCAACACCGATCTTCGGAAATCCCACCCGGGCGTTGAAAGCAACACCTTCAGGCATTCAGAAGCTTCCTCCCGAATCACCTCTGTTTCATCAATGTTTTACAAGAGGAGTTCTTTATGTCTAATTCCATCTCTCGCCGCAGTTTTATCGCCGGTTCCATTGCAGGCGGTGCAGCGCTCGCAACGGCATCATTGTCCGCCCACACGGTAAACGAGTCCGTCAAATGGGACGAAACCTATGACGTCATCGTCGTTGGTTCCGGGTTTGCAGGACTTGCCGCCGCAATTGAAGCCAAGCAGGCAGGTGCAAACGTTGTCGTCCTTGAGAAGATGGTGTCTTTCGGCGGCAACTCGATCATCAACGGCGGCATTCTGACCGCAACCGGCTGCCCGCAACAGAAAGCGCACAAGATTGAAGATTCGGTCGATCTGCTTGAAAAAGACATTCTGGTTGCCGGCGGCTACCTCAATGACAAAAAGAAGGTTCGTCTCCTTGCCGAACACGCCTTGTCCAATTACGAATGGTGCGTCAAGACGCTCGGCGTTGAATTCCTGCCGGACGCCATCGGTCAGGAAGGCGGACACAGCGTTCCTCGCTATGTGACGACCAAGAACGGTTCAGGCTCGGGCATCGTCACCAAAGAAATCGACTACTGCAAGAAGCTTGGCATTCCGCTTAAAAACCGCGTTTACGTCGAACACATCATCCGCAGCAAGGACGGAGCCGTCGTCGGCCTACAGGTTCGCGAAAACTACCGCTTCCCGAAGAAGGATTCCGGCAGAGTCAAGTATCTGCGTGCTACACGCGGCGTAGTGC
>DXSO01000136.1:1208-5063 GCA_019410445.1 Sutterella sp. | reverse complement strand
CTTCGAGGGTGCGCAGATTCGGATTCACAGCCTGCGTTTCAGCAGCGGCTTCCTGAGTTGCGGCAACAGCCGTTTCTTCCTTGACGGTTTCTTCAGCCTTCACAGCTTCTTGATTTTCGGTCATTGTCTTTTCTTTCTCAAAGCGCTTAAAGCCATGGCAAATCACCCGCTTAAAGCGCATTTAGTCGGTTAAAAAATTCGGTACAAATGGGCCTAAAAATGCCCGTAAGCGCCGGATTATACCAAAGAGAGGCCTGAAAAATCATGCATTTTCATTCTTATGCACTCCCTTCGGAATCAATACGATCACAACTTTATTTTGAGTAAGCATCAATCACACGTTCGGAAACATTTTTCAAAAAAGAGCTCTTGATGGCTTGCGTACAATTGGGGCGAGTATTTTTACAACTTTTGATTCCGCCCCGATTCTAAGGATAGATTTCATGCCTAAGCTTTACATGGGATTTGATGCCGGCACACAATCCGTCAAAGTCGCCGTTTACGATGAGAATTTCAAACCCGTAGCCTCGCACTCACTTCCCACCACGCTTCACTACCCTCAGCCTGGCTGGGTTCAGATGAACATTGATGAATTTCTCAACATTACGATTGAATGCATGAGAAAGACCGTCGAGGATGTCAAAGGAAAAGGTTATTCACCAACCGACATCGCAGCCGTCATGGGAGATGGAATCATCTGCGGCATCTGCGGCGTTGACGAAAACGGCAAAGCAATCACACCGTACATCAATTACTTGGACAGCCGCACCCAGGCTGACGTTGATGCCATCAATGCTCTTGACTTGGATATTTGGGGTCGTGAGACCGGCAATCCTCAAGCCAACTGCATGTTCCCAGCCATGTTTGCCCGTTGGCTCCTCGCCAACAACGAAGCCTTCCGCCAAAAAGGCGTCAAATTTGTTCACAACGCCCCCTATATTCTGATGAACTTGGCCGGTCTCAAAGGAAAGGATGCCTTTATAGATTGGGGAGCGATGTCCGGCTGGGGCCTCGGTTACAAGGTTGAACAAAAGGAATGGTCCGACGAGCAACTCAACATCCTCGGTATCGACAAAAAGTACATGCCGCGCATCCTCAAGCCCTGGGACATCGTCGGTGGAGTAAGTGAGGAAATGGCCGAAAGGACAGGCTTGGCCGCTGGTACTCCCGTTTGTGCCGGAGCAGGCGATACCATGCAGTCAATGTTAGGCTCTGGTGTTTTTGCTCCCGGCCAAGGGGTTGATGTTGCCGGAACCTGCGCAATGTTCTGCGTCTCAACAAATGGGATCGTTCCCGAGCTCTCCAAAAAAGGATCCGGGCTGATCTTCAACAGCGGCACTCTCGAAAACTCATACTTCTACTGGGGATTCATCCGCACGGGAGGCCTGTCTTTGCGTTGGTTTAAGGACAGCATCTGTCAGCAAGCTGACAATCCGGGGTACTATCGCGTCCTTTCCGAAAAAGCCGAAGATGTCCCCGCTGGAAGCAATGGGGTTGTCTTTCTCCCCTACCTCACGGGCGGCACAGGAGAGTTCAAGAATGCAAGTGGCATGTTCCTCAACATGACTCTTGACGATGACCAATTCGTTCAATGGCGAGCGGTATTGGAAGCCATCGGCTACGATTACATGGAAATTACAGATACATACCGGTCTGCCGGTGTTGACCTCAATCGAATTACTGTCACCGAAGGCGGTAGTCGTGATTCGTTGTGGAACCAAATTAAAGCCGACATGCTCAATGCCACTGTTGTTCGTTATCGCAACGCGGGCGGAGCGGTGGTCACAAACTGCGTATTTGCAGCCAAAGCTGCCGGCCACATCACTGATGTGCGTCCGCTGCTTGAAAAGACGATCATCAAAGATGCCGAGTACACGCCCAATGAAGATAACTCGGCCTTGTACCGAACACTTTTTGAATTGAAGAGTCGACTCGTTAAAAACGATCTGCAACCGGCTTATTCCACGCTGATGCGCATGCGCGAAGCTAAAACTGCAAAACACAGTTAATCAAAAGCCCGCGATTTTTTCGCGGGCTTTTGACTAATACTTCCACCGCATCGGAATTTCATTTGCTCTCCAGAGAGTCAATGCGATAATGCCCTTTCAGAGTCTCTTGTTCTAACCTTAATTGCCTGCTGTCATGATTAGAAATCGCATCGCACTGGTTTTGTTGTCAACTTTAATGTGTCTGGGATGCGCACATGCCGCCGATTCGTTTGTCGACTCGATTAAAGAAGCCGGACGAAGCATCGGACACGCTACCCGCGATATCACTCGGGAAATTGGGCACGCCACACGAGATACAACGCGAGAAATAGGACATGCCACTCGCGATGCCACGCGCAACGTCGGGAAAGCTTTCAAAGATAAAACCTCCAACGACACTTCCGGCGAAGAACAGAAAGAATCCAAAAAAAAGTGATTTTTCACACTAATTAAAAAGAGGACTTCCGATGTAGGAAGTCCTCTTTTTCTTTGCGAATCGGTATCTCTGATTTATCCCATCAGAATCGGAAATCGCGTTCACCCTCTTCGATGCGAATTAAGCGCTTTTCACAAGCAATGCGCATCTTTTCATGGCAAATCTTCGGAATTTCATTGGCAATCACCCGCTCGCCGGCTGCCTTAGTTGCTTCGCTGGCATAGTCACACAAATACTCTTTCATTGTCATGACTGCATTTGCCTGGCAGTAGCGAGCAATAGACCCGTCTTTGGCAAATTCCATAAAGCGGTCCCCCGTGCGTCCGGCGCGGTAGCAAGCCGTACAGAAACTCGGCAGGTAATGATTCTCTAGCAACCAACGCACAACTTCGTCAAGACTACGTCGATCGCTCGTATCAAACTGCGCGGTGTTTTCAATCTTGGTCACATCTTTAATCGTATAACCACCCACAGAAGTGCGCGATCCCCCCGAAATCTGCGAAATTCCAAGCTTCAACGCCTGAGTGCGAATACGTTCCCCTTCTCGAGTCGACATGATCATGCCGGTATAAGGAACGGACAAGCGAATCAATGCAACAACCTTGAGAAACACGTCATCGGGCACGGCATTGGAGAACGTTGTCGGATCGATATCGTCCGCCGGACAAATGCGAGGAACGGAAATCGTATGCGGGCCACACCCAAAAGCTGCTTCCAAATGTTCTGCATGCATCAGCAATGCAATCAAATCATAGCGATACAAATTCAAGCCAAAGAGTACGCCCAACCCGACGTCATCAATTCCAGCCTGCATTGCTCGGTCATGAGCTTCCGTGTGATAGCAGTAATCCGACTTCGGTCCCTTCGGATGCAGCTCTTCATATGTCGGCTTGTGATACGTCTCCTGAAACAGCTGATACGTACCAATCTGAGCATCATGCAACTTTTTATAGTTTTCAACCGTCGTAGCAGCAATGTTGACGTTTACGCGACGGATGGCTCCGTTTTTATGTTTAATCGAGTAGATTGTCTTGATCGCATCAAGGATGTACTCAATCGGGTTGTATTTCGGATGCTCACCAGCTTCCAAAAGCAAACGCTTGTGTCCGAGATCCTGCAATGCGATAACTTCTCGCTCGATCTCTTCCATCGTGAGCTTTTTGCGAATAATGTGCTTGTTCTTTGCGTGATAGGGGCAGTAGGTGCAGCTATTGACGCAATAATTAGACAGGTACAACGGCGCGAACAACACAATGCGCTGGCCATAGATGTGTTCCTTGACCTTGATAGCCGCATCAAAAATGCGCTTGGTCACTTCAGGGTCATCGTTAGCGAGCAAAACCGCAGTTTCACGATGGGTAAGCCCCTTGCAGGTCAATGCCTTTTCCAACAATTGATCAATAAGTGCGGCGTTATTCTTATTCTCCTCAC
>DXSO01000136.1:0-1198 GCA_019410445.1 Sutterella sp. | reverse complement strand
CTCCTCACCGTATGCCAAAGAAGCGCGAACTTCCTCGTCATTGATGAATTCTTCTGCGCGCAACGAACGCGGATCGTAAGGAATACTCACGGCTGTGACTCCTAAAGCAAGGATGCAGTGTTTTAGTTATTTGAGAGATCCCGATCTCCTTGTAAAAAATGCGGGTCGATCAGTTGCCCGACCGACCCATTCTCTACTTAACAGGAGATCCGCCGATGTTTCGCAAGCCGTCTCTTGCAATTGTGAAAAATCGGAGTTGTGTCTGTGTTGGGTCGCATTTTGACTGATTTGCTATATTTCGTAAAGTGCAAATATTGCACGGTCTGTTGCAATATTTGCATCTAAGGTGCAATAAAGCCTGATTTCTCAATCATTTTTGGATCTGCTGCCATGGAACTCAAATCCAAATCCATTCGCTTGTTCTGCACGATAGTGGAAACAGGCAGCCTTCTTGCTGCCGCCGACAAAATTGCGCTCTCCGCTTCCGCCGCGAGCCGCGTTGTTTCACAACTTGAGGAACGTCTGGGATTTGCCCTTTTCGATCGATCCGGCAAATCACTAACGCTCACAGAAGAGGGCGCGCGCTTTTATCGAGTCGCTATGGAATCCATGCGTGCATGGCAGAGACTGGAGGAATATTCGCAGGAACGCGATCGTAAAAAAACGCTGCGAATTGCAGTTTTGGCTCGTCACTGCTCTGACGTCATCATTCCGGCCGTTGTAACCATCATGAAACGACATGAAAAAACACTGCGCGTCACAATGGACGTGCATGCAAGCCGAGACATTCATTACTCCAAATATTCACACCCCTTTGATGTGGGATTCGGAACGCTTTTAAGCGTTCATGATGATTTGGAAAAGACCGCCTTGGCACATCTGCCTTTTTGCTTGGTGGCGAGTCGTCAACACCCCATCTCGCAGCTTGATTCCATTGGCTCGGAGGACTGTGCTCGATCAGAATTTGTCATTCTTTCTCGAGATACCCCCGAGCAGGAACATGCAAGACGACTTTTGCCGATCAACGCACGTATTTCTGCGGAAGTCTCATCAACACAGGTCGCCCTGCGCTTTGTAAAACGCAATGTCGGCATTCACTTCACAGATCGTCTTGCTGCCAAAAGCGTTTCGAGTGACTGTAAGTTAATCGAGCTGCGAGATCCCCTCACCATTCCCTTCTACGTATTCTGGCCCAAAG
>DXSO01000135.1 GCA_019410445.1 Sutterella sp. | reverse complement strand
CCTCCTGCGCTCGGGACTTGCACCCGTTAGATCATGCCCATGCTGGGCGCACTCAGCTAAAAAAAGCCTCGGCGTTTTCTTCGCCGAGGCTTTTTGCTATGACCCAGAGAAAATGAACTCCAGGTCAACTACCGTTACAGCGTCTCTCAAGAAGCCGTCTTCTGCACTCTGAAAGCAAAGTTGCCATCGACATAGTCGCAGACAACGGTGTCCTTCGGAGCCGCGCGTCCTTCCAAAAGCAGTCGTGCCACCGGATTTTCCAACTTGTCCTGAACCGCTCGCTTCAAGGGACGAGCACCGTAAACCGGATCGAAACCAGCTTGAGCAACGGCATCGACGCCAGCCGGAGTCACTTCAAACCCGATTTCCTGAGCCGCCATACGCTGAGCAAGTTTGGCGATCTGAATCTTTGCAATCTGCTTGATCGCCTCGTCATTGAGCGCGTTAAAGACCACGATTTCATCAATACGGTTGATGAACTCCGGCCGGAAATGCGCCTTAACCTGCTCCATGACGGCATCCTTGATCTCACCGGGCTGAGCACTGGACTGCATCTGCTGAATTTCAGCAGAACCCAGGTTGGAGGTCATCACAATCACCGTGTTCTTGAAGTCGACCGTTCGTCCCTGACCGTCCGTCATACGCCCGTCGTCAAGCACTTGCAGCAGAACATTGAACACATCCGGATGAGCTTTTTCAACCTCATCGAGCAAAATCACGCTGTAGGGCTTACGACGCACGGCCTCCGTAAGGTAGCCGCCTTCCTCATAGCCCACATATCCCGGAGGCGCGCCAATCAGACGAGCCACAGAGTGCTTTTCCATGAATTCGCTCATGTCAATGCGAATCATCGCCTCGTCGCTGTCAAAGAGGAAATTGGCAAGCGCCTTCGTCAGTTCGGTTTTGCCCACGCCAGTCGGCCCCAGGAACAGGAAGGAGCCGTACGGACGGTTTGGATCGGAAAGCCCCGCGCGACTTCTCAAGATCGTATCCGTCACGCAACGCACTGCCTGACTCTGACCCACAACGCGTTTCGTTAGCGCCTCATCCATGTGCAGCAGCTTCTGACGTTCACCCTGCATCATCTTGCTGACCGGAATACCTGTGGCGCGACTCACCACCTCGGCGATTTCTTCAGCTCCGACACTGGTACGCAGCAATTTAGGCTTGCTCTCAAGCGTCTGCTTTTCCGTGCTTTCAGCCTTCCTGAGTTTTTCCTCAAGCTTGGGCAGCACTGCATACTGCAGTTCAGCCAAACGTTCATACCGCGCCTCGCGTCGGCAGGTATCCATCTCTCGACGCACGCGATCGATTTCATCACGCACGTCTTTTTCGCCCAAGGCCTGACTCTTTTCGGCCTTCCAAATTTCTTCCAAATCGGAGAACTTGCGCGAAAGCGTCTCGATTTCCTTTTCGATTGCCTCCAAACGCTGACGACTGGCGTCGTCGGTTTCCTTTTTCATCGCCTCGCGCTCGATTTTGAGCTGAATCAAGCGTCGCTCAAGCTTGTCAAGCGCTTCGGGTTTGGAATCGATTTCCATCTTCACTCGACTGGCGGCTTCATCGATCAAGTCAATAGCCTTGTCGGGCAAATAACGATCGGTGATGTAGCGGTGAGACAGTTCAGCCGCCGCCACAATGGCCGGGTCCGTGATCTCCACGCCGTGATGCGCTTCATACTTTTCCTGCAGTCCGCGCAAAATAGCAATCGTATCCTCAACACTGGGCTCATCAACGAGCACCTTCTGGAAACGACGTTCGAGCGCCGCATCCTTTTCAACGTACTTACGATACTCATCAAGCGTCGTCGCGCCGATGACGTGCAACTCGCCGCGGGCCAATGCCGGTTTGAGCATATTGCCCGCATCCATGGAGCCTTCGGTTTTGCCCGCACCCACCATCGTGTGCAGTTCGTCGATAAACAGAATGATGCGTCCCTCAGCAGCTGTGATCTCCTTGAGCAGTTTCTTGAGACGCTCTTCAAACTCGCCCCGGTACTTTGCACCGGCAATCAAACCGGCCATGTCCAGCGAAAGCACTGCTTTGCCCTTAAGACCGTCAGGCACTTCGCCATTGACAATACGTTGCGCAAGCCCCTCCACCACTGCGGTCTTGCCTACGCCAGGCTCACCGATCAGCACGGGATTATTTTTAGTGCGACGCTGCAGAATCTGCATCGTACGGCGAATTTCATCGTCGCGGCCGATCACGGGATCGAGCTTGCCAAGGCGAGCCCGCTCGGTAAGATCAACCGTGTACTTTTTAATTGCATCGCGTCCGGATTCGCCTTCTGCATCGGTGACATTCTCACCGCCGCGCACCGCACTGATGGCTGCCTCGAGAAGCTTTTTGGTAACGCCGGCACCTGCCAAAATGCGAGAGGCCTCCATGTCTGCTGAAGTCAGCGCAAGCAGGAACATTTCCGTAGAAATGAACTGATCGCCCCGCTGCATGGCCTCTTTTTCCGTGAGATTCAGCACACGGATGAGATCCCGGCCGACCTGCACGTCGCCAGAAGTCCCCGAAACCTGGGGCAAACGCTTCACGGCTGCTTCGGCCTCTTCACGAACACGCTTTGCATTGCCGCCTGAGCGTTCAATCAGGCTGGCCGCCCCGCCTTCCGGGTCGTTCATCACAGCAAGAAGCAGATGAACCGGCTCAATGTACTGGTTGTCGTGCGCCAGCGCCAACGATTGAGCTTCGCCCAACGCTTCTTGGAACTTGGTTGTTAATTTGTCTTGTCTCATTACTTAATTCCTTTTCTGCCACAGCCTTATTTGGCTCGGCGTTGGTACTTATGTGGGGGTATGCAAGGCGCTTTTCAATGAACAAGCGTTCCAAAAAGTTTCAGAATTTTTCATGGTTTGCCTGTTTGGGATGCGCGCAAACGTTTCGACAGGAATACAATGTTCAACAGTTTTTCCAATTTGCATAACAAGCTCGGCCAATCGCGTGTCACTGCGAGGGGTCGTGCGCTCATGAGAAAGGAAGATGAAGTGACTGTCAATCGTCGTACTCTTGTCGGCACTCTGTGTGCCGTATCCGTTTTCGGTGTTCCTCTGATTTCCTCGGCTCAGACCGGAACCCGCTCCAATCCCATCAAGATCGTCGTTCCCTATCCTCCCGGAGGTCCGCTTGATGTTTCCGCACGCGCCATTGCGGAAGCCGTCCACGGCGAGCTCGGCAACGTGATCGTGGATAACCGTCCCGGTGCCGGCGGCAATCGCGGCGTGTCCTACCTCGCACAGCAAAAGCCCGACGGCATGACGCTTTGTGTTGGAGCCGTCGCCACGCACGCGGTCAACCCCAACCTCTTTAAGAAACTGCCCTACGATCCGATCAAGGACTTTGAACCGGTCACGCTGATTGCGCATGTGCCCAATGTTCTGGTCGTCACGCCTGAATTCCAAAAGCGAACCGGCGTGAAGTCCGTCAAAGACCTGGTTGCATATTGTCAGGCTAACCCCGACAAACTCAACTACGCTTCCGGCGGCAACGGATCAGCCGGTCACATGGCCGGGGAACTGTTCAAAACCAAAGCCAACATCAAAATGGTGCACGTGCCGTACGCCGGTGCCGCTGCAGCACAACTTTCCGTGTTGGCAGGCCAAACCGATCTGATCTTTGACAATCTGTCTTCAGCATCGGCCAACATTCAGGCCGGAAAACTGATTCCTCTGGCCGTCACGACCGCCAAGCGCGCCGAAGCGCTTCCCGATGTTCCCACCATGATCGAAGCCGGAGTACCGGACTTTGACATTTCGACCTGGTACGGTTTGTTTGTACCGGCCAAAACACCGCGTGAGACCATCGATCACCTCAACGCTGTAATCACCAAAGCTCTTGCCAGCGACGACATGAAAAAGCGTCTGGCTCGTCTAGGCGGTGAATCCGCTCCCTGCAAGCCGGAAGAATTCGCTGCTCTGATCAAGTCGGAACTGGCCAAATACGCTGAAATCGTCAAAGCCTCCGGGGCTCGTGTCGACTGATTTTGGTTTCGAACACTGCACCGACAGGCACTTCTTCGAAGACCTGTCGGTTTGCAGTCTCAAAAAAAGAGAGTCGTACGTCTTATAAGAACAAAACGGCTCCCTCTCGGGTTGTATCACCATCTGTTTTTATGTCTATAGGGAATCGCAAAGACTTCTGGTCGGGCATTCTTTTCGCTCTTCTCGGCGTCTTTTTCATCTATTTTGCCCAGGAGCATGAATTGGGGCAGGCCTCGCGTATGGGACCGGCCTACTTCCCCACTCTTCTTGGCATTTTGCTTGCAGCCTCAGGCTGCATCGTTGCACTAATCGCTTTTTTCAAAAAAGCTGCCGTTTCGGAAACGGGCGAAGACACCGGTGAAATCCAGAAATTTCACTGGGATATTCTGTGTCTGATCCTAGGCTCGATTCTGGCCTTCGGCTTGCTTCTCAATACGTTGGGCCTCGTTTTTTCTCTGGCTGCAATGATTCTGATTTCCGGCCTGGCCTCCCGCGAGTTTCGCTTTAAGGAAACTCTGGCAATTATTGTCGTTCTCAACGTAATTGCCTGTCTTGTCTTCGTCTACGGCGTCGGGATGCTGATCCCTGTCTGGCCTGTGTTTATCTAGTGAGAGGCTGGAAATGGATTTAGGATTGATTTCAAATCTGGCGCTGGGTTTCGACACTGCACTTTCGCTGCAGAATATTCTTTACTGCGTGCTCGGCGTAACCATCGGAACACTCATCGGGGTACTGCCGGGCATGGGGCCGGTGGCCACCGTTGCCATGTTGCTGCCGGCAACTTATGCGCTTCCTCCTACCTCGGCTCTGATCATGCTTGCGGGCATTTATTACGGCGCAGCATACGGCGGCTCTACCACGGCCATCTTGGTCAATATTCCCGGCGAGGCCTCAGCTGTCGTCACATGCCTGGACGGCCACATGATGGCCAAACGCGGGCGAGCCGGCTCAGCCCTTGGGATTGCCGCGCTCGGCAGCTTCTTTGCCGGATGCGTTGCCACCCTTCTGATCGCAGCCTTTGCCCCGCCTCTTACGGAACTGGCTTTTCAATTCGGTCCTGCCGAATACTTCAGCCTCATGGTTTTAGGTCT
>DXSO01000134.1 GCA_019410445.1 Sutterella sp. | reverse complement strand
TTCCAAAACAATGGAGGTGCTCAGTTCAAGATCGGAAGCTTTTGTCCCGTCAATGAGTTCAAAAGTGAGATTTTCTGCTTTGGCCTGAATCGCTCCGTTGCTGAACGTTTCGCTTAGTTTGGTCGACAGCGTTTTGACGCGCAGTGCCTCACTGTCTTTTGCAAAATTGAGGACGACGTCCGACAGTCCCAGATAGCTGGTCAGGCTGAGCGGTTTTCCATTTTCAAACTCAAGCCATGTTCTGGTGCTTCCGCGGCCGGATTTAAGAATTTGGCGGGCGGCAAGAATGGGACGCGTCAGGCGAGCCACATCCAAATTGTCGGCTGCCAGAAAAAGAGTGCCCGACCAGGTTTTCCAACTGCGATCTCCGAAAAGGGGAGCGTTGAAACGGGCTCGAATATCGATACGGTTTTCATGTCGAGCGTCCAGTTCGCCCTGAATTCCCATCTGATAATCGTTGACTCTGTTTTCAAACGTAAAGTTGATGTTTTCAAATGACGTGGTACGCGCACGCGGTTTGGCCGTCAGATCCACGTAGCTGACTGTGCAGGAGGTGACATCGATGCGGCCTTGACGCAAAAACCAGTCGGCGGTATTGAAGTCGCGGGTTGACTCATCGGAGCGGCGGTTGAGGTCGAAAATGAAGCCGGCGATATCGTATACGCGCTCACCGACGCGACGAACCGTGATTTCCGCATCGGAAACCTCGAGTTTTCGGAAAATCGGCTGCCCTAGGATCGACCGCCAATAAAGACTGGCTTCGACTTGGGGCAGGTGCAGAATATGAGGATCGCTCGAGCGCGGATCCGGGCGTTGGATGACGACGTTGCGCAATGAAATGTGCGGCCAGAAGCTGTCCCACTGCGGAGATATTTGACCGATGCTGACTTCCGCATGCAGTGTGTCGCTTAAAAAATCGGCGATATCGTCTTTGTAGCGATCGACTTGCGGCAGCAATATCCAGCGGGTGACGAGAATCAGTGCGCAAAACAGAAAGTAAAAGAGAACGGCGCCCCAGAAAAAGGAGATCCATGCAGCCCGCACCCGAGGGTGGCGAAGATAGGCTCTGAATCTCAGAGGAAGAATATGAAACGTCGAACTCATGCCGCAGGGATTGCGAATTCTCAAATGGATGTCTGTAGTCAAAACATTCGGCGCGAAAGCTTCGCACGGCTAAAATGAAACGGACAAGCAATCGTTGATTGTCCGAGCCGCGATTAAAGGAGTGCCGAAATTGTTAGAGGCAATATAGCAAAGCTCGGGCGAGCGACTCGAGGCTTTTTGTATCTCAAGGAAAAATCCTGCTGATTCGTTACAGTTTTTCACGTTATGAGCGACACTATTTCCGAACCGCAGCGTCTGACGCCGCAAGAAGTGCCTGAATATTCTCTGTATGCCTGCCGAGCTCTCAACGCAATGGCGATGAGAAGTTCCACAACGCCTGAGGCGCTCATCGAAGGGTTCATGCGCGAACCGA
This sequence comes from Sutterella sp., assembly GCA_019410445.1. Taxonomy (GTDB): domain Bacteria; phylum Pseudomonadota; class Gammaproteobacteria; order Burkholderiales; family Burkholderiaceae_F; genus Duodenibacillus. The sequence goes on along the minus strand of DXSO01000134.1, from coordinate 3,607 downwards.
TTGCGCGGCAAGCGATGCGGGCTCGTCTGGAGCCGATTGACGATCCGGACATGCTCGATGTCGCCATGCGGGAGCTGCGTCGGGAAGTGATGACGTCTTTGATTGTGCGTGATCTGACCTCTCGGGCTGATTTCAGGGAAGTCGTCTCAACCGTGACGGCTTTGGCCGAAGAGACACTTTCGGCGGCCGTGCGCGTGCATTCACGCCAGTTGGCACAGCGTTTCGGTGTTCCCGTCGGAGTATCGGGCCAACCTCAGGATCTTCTCGTAGTCGGTATGGGCAAGCTCGGAGGCGAGGAGCTCAACGTCAGTTCGGATATCGACCTTGTGTTCGTGTATGACGAAGGCGGACAGACGCAGGCTATTGGTGAGTTTGCGCAGGCACGTCGTCAAATTGCCAATCATGAATTTTTTGACAAGCTCGCCCGTCGAGTCATCGCCTCGATTAACGAACTCGACGGCACCGGCTTTGTGTTCCGAGTCGACATGCGTCTTCGTCCGTTCGGCGACAGCGGTCCGTTGGTTCTGTCTTCGGCCATGCTCGAAGAATATCTCTACAGCGAGGGGCGCGATTGGGAGCGCTTTGCCTGGCTCAAGGGACGAGTGGTCAACCGCAGCGTTTTTGCCGGAGAAGATAATTTCGCGCAGGCGGTCAAAAATTTGAATTCACTTGTGCGACCCTTTGTTTTCCGCAAGTATGTTGATTTCGGAGCCATCAGCGCATTGGCTCGAATTCATGAAATGATCCGCGCGGAAACCGCCCGCAAGGAAGCCGTCAAAGATCGGGGCGTCAACATTAAGCTCGGCAGCGGCGGCATACGCGAAATCGAATTTATTTGTCAGACATTTCAGATCATTCGCGGCGGCAGAGAGCCGGAACTTCGAGGCAAAACGACCGCGCCCATGTTGCAGGCCTGCGTGCAAAGCGGCTGCATTGCGCAGCAAACCGCGCAGCGTCTTACCGAGGATTATGTTTTCCTGCGCAATCTCGAACACTGTCTGCAGTACGTCGATGACAAGCAAACGCAGGTTTTGCCCAAAGATGGCGAACAACGCGAGCGGATTGCTCGGATGATGGGGCTTACGCTGACGGCTTTGGACGAACGGGTCGAAAATATCCGACACTTTGTTTCGAGTACATTCGACGGCGTTTTCCACATTAAAACGCCGGCAGACAAGGTCAGTAATTGGCCGGCGGGTTGGTCGACCGGCGATCCGGCGCTGGAAAGTGAGTTGACTGAGGCTTTGAGCGCAAACGGTTTTGTCGAGGCTAACAAACTGGCAGGGCGAGTGCTCAAGATGATGCGCTCGCGTTATCTGAATGCCCGCACGCAGCAGGCGCGCGAGCAGCTTGCAAGATTTGTTCCGAAACTGGCGACAAAGGCGGCCGGGTGGGCGCAGTTGCGCGAAGGCAGTGTTTCGGCCGATGAGGTGTTCGAGCGTTACCTGAACATTCTGGAGATGGTGCTCGGTCGATCCACCTATATTGCGTTGCTCAACCAATACCCGGATGCAGCCGACAGGGTCGGACGCATGCTTGCCGTTTCACGTTGGGCGGCCGACTACATAGCCGATCATCCGTTGGTGCTCGATGAGCTTGTCGATGCGCGCAACCGAGTCATTGACGACTACACTCCGGTCGATCGCAGTGTCTGGCTTGAAGAGCTTCGTGCGCAGATGCGTGCGGCCGACGGCGATCGGGAACGTCAGCTCAATTTACTGCGAGATGCCCATCACAGTGCTTTATTCCAACTGCTGACGGCTGATTTGGAAGGTCGACTTACGGTCGAGCGGCTTGCGGATCATCTCTCGGCTCTGGCCGATGCCGTGTTGGCGGTGGTGATTGAACTCGCCTGGGATTCAATTGCGACGCGTCATTGCGAATATCCGAAGTTTGCCGTTATCGGTTACGGAAAACTCGGAGGAAAAGAGTTGGGGTACGCCTCGGATTTGGACCTTATCTTCCTTTATGACGATCAGGCTCCCGAGTCGGAGGCCAATTACGGAAAGCTTGTCAAGCGCATGCTGAGTTGGCTGACCCTTCAGACGAGTTCGGGCATTCTTTTTGATGTTGACATGCGTCTGCGTCCAAACGGACAAGATGGGTTGATTGCTTCCAATATGGACATGTTCCGGAAGTACCAGCGCAACCTCGACGGTCATGGAGCTTGGCCTTGGGAGCATCAGGCATTGACGCGAGCTCGGTTCTGTGCGGGAGACCCGAATGTCGGAGCGCAGTTCGAAGAGGAACGCCGCTATATTCTGAGATTGCAGCGTGATGCCCAAAAGACCGCAGCGGACGTGATTGAAATGCGAGGCAAGATGTTGGAAGGGCATCCCAATCCGACGACGCTGTTTGACGTCAAACATGATCGCGGCGGTATGGTGGATTTGGAATTCATCGTGCAGTATCTGGTGCTTGCCGAGAGTTCGGTGCATTCCGAATTGGTGAACAATTTCGGCACGATTCATTTGACGGAGATGGCGGCGCGCCTGGGACTGATTGACGAGCTCAAAGCCCGTCAGGCTGTCGATGCCTATCGGCATTACCGAAACATTCAGCGTGAAATTCGTCTGGCACGCGGTCAGGACGCTCGCTGCCGAGTCGATCCTGCAAGCGTAAGCGGTGAGCGCGATGCGGTGCTCAGTCTATGGCGTGACGTATTCGGAACCGAAGAGCCGAAACGCTGAAATCAAGAAAGTTATGCACCCGCAGATTTCTGCGAGTGCATAACCAATGACGGCGTCTGAAGTAAAAGTCTGCCGATGGTTCAAAAAGGCCGAACAAGCCGTCAGAATGCACTCCAGACAACGGCGATCAGCAGTGCCGGCAGCATGTCGGCAACGCGAAATTTCGTCTCCCAGATGATGTTGACGCCGACGCAGAAAATCATCATGGATCCTACCAAACTCAGATTGCTGACGGCTTGAGCGGTTAGGTAGGGTTCGATGAAAGTCGACAGAATCGTCACGAGTCCCTGAAAGATGGCGACAGGAATTGCCGAAAACAGACATCCTTTACCCAGTGTGGCCGCAAAGGCCATGACAAAAACGAAATCAAGCACGGACTTGGCTGCCAAAATGGAGTAGTCCTGTGCGATGCCGTCTTTGATGGCGCCAACCACAGCCATGGCACCGATGCACACAGTCAAGGACGTGGTGACGAATGCCGAAACGAATTGCTGATCTTTATCGCTTCCGGTCTTGAGTTTGAGCCATTGACCGAAACGAACGATCCCGGATTCGATGCCCATCCAGGAGCCGATGAGCGTGCCAACGATCAACGAGCCCATCGCCATCATGGTGCCCTGAGCCCTGAGGCCGTTTTCAACAATCGTCATGGCTTGCTCGATCGTTCCTTCGATGCCGATGAATAGGCAGCAAAGTGCAACGGCGCGTACCAGATTTTCCTGCAGTGCGGCGCTTAGTTTGCTGCGAAACATAAGGCCGAGCAAACCGCCCAGCACGATGGCAGCTGCATTGAGAAGCGTTCCGAATCCGGGCATCACTTACCTCAAAGAATGCCGCTGTGGCGCAGCAACGGTTCAATGGAGGGATCGCGGCCGCGGAAAGCTCTGAAGTTTTCAATGGCATCTCTTGAAGAGCCG
>DXSO01000133.1:2398-5088 GCA_019410445.1 Sutterella sp. | reverse complement strand
TAGAGAAACGCACGGGGGGATCCTCGCTGCCCTGCGTTTTCCTTCTTAAACGTTGTGCGGATTTCGACCACAGCAAAAGTCGGCACGCGCAAATACAAAAAAAACAGAGAAGCGATGTTTTCCAATCCCACAGCCGTCACTTTTACCGGCTACATGATTCTGATGGTGATTCTGGGCTTTATAGCCTGGCGTTACACACGAAATTTCAGCGACTACATCCTAGGCGGCCGCAGTCTGGGCGGCATCGTGACAGCATTGTCAGTCGGTGCCTCCGATATGAGCGGTTGGCTGCTCATGGGGCTGCCCGGCGCGGTCTTTCTTTCCGGCATCACGGAAAGCTGGATCGCCATCGGCCTGACGCTAGGAACTTACCTCAACTGGAAACTGGTTGCCGCACGTCTGCGCGTGTACACCGAGGTCTCTCACAACGCCCTCACACTGCCTGACTTCTTTACGCACCGATTCAAGGACGATACACGTCTGCTACGTATTCTCGCCGCCGTTGTCATCCTTGTGTTCTTTACGATCTACTGCGCCAGCGGCGTCGTTGCCGGTGCCCGTCTTTTCGAGAACACCTTCGGGATGTCCTATGAGCGAGCACTTTGGATCGGAGCGGCCGCCACGATTCTGTATGTTTTCATCGGCGGCTTTTTGGCCGTCAGCTGGACCGACACCTTCCAAGCTTCGCTCATGTGCGTGGCTTTGGTTGTCACACCGGTTGTCGTGATGAGTGATCTGGGGGGCTTTACGAGTGCCGTCGATCAGGTTCGTGCCATCAACGAAAACATGGTCAACATGCTCTCGCACCAGACCGTCATCGGTGTACTCAGTCTTGTGGCCTGGGGACTGGGCTACTTCGGTCAGCCTCACATTTTGGTGCGCTTCATGGCCACGCGCTCGATCAAGGTTATTCCGCGTGCTTGCCGCATTTCTCTGATCTGGATGGTGTTTTGTTTGGGCGGTGCCGTTTCCGTGGGCTTTTTCGGATCGGCTTATTTCGCCGCTCACCCCGATCAGGCCACTTTGGTTACGGAAAACCACGAACGCGTCTTCATCGTTCTCTCTCAGGTACTTTTCAACCCCTGGATCGGAGGCATTCTCATGGCTGCCATTCTTGCGGCCGTTATGAGCACGCTGTCCTGCCAGCTGTTGGTGTGTTCCTCCACGCTTACACAGGACTTTTACCGCGGCTTTCTTAGACCGAAGGCCAATCAATGGGAACTGCTTTGGTTCGGCCGCATGATGGTGCTGCTGATTTCCTTCGTAGCCATTTTCATTGCCATGGATCCTCAAAGTCTCGTACTGTCTCTGGTGAGCTACGCCTGGGCTGGATTCGGTGCCGCCTTCGGACCCGTAATTCTCATCAGCTTGTGGTGGAAACGCATGAACAAGTACGGTGCCATGGCCGGCATGGTCACCGGCGCGGCCACGGTACTGATCTGGCATCAGTTCAACTGGTTCGGCCTGTATGAAATTGTTCCGGGTTTTGTTCTGGCTTCGATTGCTATTTTCGTCGTCAGCAAACTAACCGAAGCCCCCGACGAGGAAATTCAGGAAACGTTCGATAAGGTCGTCGCCGAAGTGCGTGCCGGCTAAGTTTTCTTCTCCTCTGTATGCAATTCCAACGCGGCTCATGGTGAAAACCCGTGAGCCGCGTTGTTTTTTACAAGCATTTTTGCTTAGACGATTTATCTCAAAAGGAGAGTATTATTTTTTTGTTCTGCGGCTCACTTTAACCCCGTTTTGTGAGCAGCCCGACAGGATCGATTCGAATAAAAATAGATTCGCGGAGACAATCGCAAATGCAAAAGAAACCTCTCGATTGGGCCACTCTCGGTTTTGCCTATCGTCCTACTGACTTCCGTTATCAATCCAGCTGGAAGGATGGCGCCTGGGACGAAGGTGGTCTTGTAACCGACCCCAACGTTGTTCTGTCTGAAGCCGCCTGCGTGTTCCACTACGCTCAGAGCTGCTTTGAAGGTCTGAAAGCATACACCACCAAGGACGGTCGCATCGTCACGTTCCGTCCCGATCTGAATGCCGAACGTATGGCCAACACGGCTCGCCGTCTTGAAATGCCGGCCTTCCCGGAAGACAAGTTCGTTCAGGCCGTCATCGATACGGTTCGAGCCAACGCTGCCTGGGTTCCTCCCTTCGGCACGGGCGCATCCCTTTATATCCGCCCCTTCATGATCGGCTCGGGTCCCCAGATCGGAGTGGCTCCTGCTCACGAATTCCTGTTCCGCATCACCGTCATGCCTGTTGGAGCCTACTTCCAGGGTGCCGTCAAGCCTCTTAAGGTTCGCGTCTCCGACTATGACCGCGCCGCTCCCCACGGTACGGGACACGTCAAGGCTGGTCTTAACTATGCCATGAGCCTTTATCCGACAATGGAAGCTCATCGTCAGGGCTTTGCTGAAAACCTGTACCTGGATCCGGCCAGCCGCACCTACGTCGAAGAAGCCGGTGGCGCAAACGTCATCTTCGTCGACAAGGACAACAACCTCATTGTTCCGAAGTCCGACTCGATTCTGCCGTCGATTACGCGCCGCTCGCTCGTGTATGTCGGCGAACACTACCTCGGCTTGAAGGTCATCGAACGCAAGGTTGCCCTTGAAGAAGTCAAGGATTTCAAGGAAGCCGCTCTTTGCGGCACGGCGGCCGTTCTGGCTCCGATCGGCGAAATTCAC
>DXSO01000133.1:0-2388 GCA_019410445.1 Sutterella sp. | reverse complement strand
CACCAAGGACGGCGTGATTGCACTGCCTTCCGGCATGGACAAGATGGGCGAAATTTCAGGCAAGCTGCGCGAAACGCTTACCGGCATCCAGGCCTGCGAAATCGAAGCTCCGGAAGGTTGGGTTGTTGAAGTCGGCAAGGAAAGCGACTTCGAATAACGTCATTGCTTGACGACAGAAATTCCGCATCGATCTGAGTCTTCGGTGCGGAATTTTTTTGTCCAATAACGATCGATTTGTTTTTGGACAAAAAGAGAAGAAAAAGAGGACAATTGACAGACGTCTTTCAACGGCAATGCATTCCATGGAACAAATCGCCGCATCTGTGATCTTCTTGGTCGTGCTGAGCGTTCTTTTACTCTGGCGGAAAAAGAAGCAAAAACAGCAAATCCGCCTTCAAAGCTCGGGACTTGCCTCAACCCTCTCCTCGCTTCTCGACTCTCTTCCTTTGTCGAGAAACACACTTGAACAATACCTTTCAGGACATAAGTATTTCAGTCACACGGATTGGGAGCGCTTGCAAGAGTGCCGGCAAATACTCCTGCAGACACTGCGAAACCATCCTCTTGCCGATTATGAAGCAATCGAGCAACCGCCGGCACAGTTTCTTTTGCGTTTCGCTCTCGCCGTTAAGTCCGGGCTTGGAAATCGAGAGGATTACAACCGTAAGGCGGAAGATTTTCTTTTATCGCATTGGGAAAAATTTTTTGATCAATGCGAATCCAATCCGCTGACGCAAGCTCAGCGTCGAGCTTGTATCAATGATGATGACAACACGCTTGTGGTGGCCGGAGCCGGTAGCGGCAAAACCTCTACGATCATCAGCAAATGTCTTTATCTCATTCAAAGCGGATTGGCTCTGCCCGAACAAATCCTGCTTTTGGCATACAACCGCAATGCGGCTGATGAAATAAAAGAACGCATCAAGCGAAAAATCGGCAGTACAAAACTAGACGTCCACACCTTCCACTCTTTCGGGAACAAGATCCTTAATCAACACAATGACAATAACCTACGCTTGACGAACTTTGTCGAACAGGATGTCGAATTTTCACGTTTTATCGTCTCGACTGTACAAGAAGCAGCCGAGAAAAATCCCGCCTATAAGAAAACCTTAATTCGTTTCTTTCAGGAACACCAAATACCTGTTTATGCTGAGTCTGACTTCAGCGACGCCGATCTTTTCAACGCCTTTCGCAATAGTCTGGACTTAAGAACCTTCAGAAATGAGCTGGTTAAAAGCGGCGGCGAGCTCTATATCGCCAATCTGCTCTACCGTTGGCAGATCCCTTACGCATACGAAGCCCGTTACCCTCATATCACTAACGCTAGTTACAAACCGGACTTCCTGATTACCGATCAGCCGTTTGCGCAATCCGAGACCAATCCCCTCTATTCGGAACGTTCTTTTCGGACGATCCGTTCCGGTGCACGTGTGGCTTGGATTGAATATTTCGGCATTGACCGCAACGGCAATCTTGCCCCTTTCATCAATCGCGAAGAGTACTTGAAGTCCCGCCAATGGAAGCGAGATCTGCACCAAGCAAACGCAACATCGCTTATCGAACTTACCACAGGCGATTTGCAAGATGGTCTACTCGAGGAAAAACTGCGTCACGCACTCTGCGAATTGGGCTTTGAAATCAACCCTATGAGTGACGAGGAATTTCTCCATAATCTGTGGACAGAAAATCGTCCATTACACCCAAAATGGCAAGAATTCATCTCACTCATTCGAAATTTTCTTGTGCTATTCAAAGATTCCGGATATTCGGATGAAGAAATTCTTGCGCGAGCCAGGCAGTTTCACTATGACGCCGTTCGCATTGACGCTTTCCTAACACTGTTTCGGCCGGTCATCACGCGCTATGAGGAGTTCAAACGTCATCATTATGAAATTGACTTCTCAGACATGATTCTGCGTTCCTGTGAAATTCTGGATCGTCAACAAGAGCGGCTGCCATATCGATACGTACTCGTTGACGAGTTCCAAGATATCAGTCGTTCGCGCAGTCTTCTGCTCAACAGCGTGCTAAGAAACGCTTCGTCAGCACGACTCTTTGCCGTCGGCGATGACTGGCAGTCGATCTATCGCTTCTCAGGTTCAGATCTCGATCTTTTCGTGCATTTCGATCGGCATTACCCAAAGTGCTCGATATTGCAGCTCGATAAAACATATCGCTTCAGCAACAAACTCAACTCACTTTCCTCCGGGTTTATCTGTAAAAATCCTGAGCAGTTCAAAAAGCACATGACTGCCGTCAAACTCGTCGACAAACCCTCCGCTCTTGCCGTTGATGTGAGGAAACTCATGCTGAAGATGAGTTCTCAGTACATTGAACTTAAAAGCGCCCTCGACAATACGCTTTGCTACCGAAATGCCCTCTACT
>DXSO01000132.1 GCA_019410445.1 Sutterella sp. | reverse complement strand
GCCTTGGAAGAAGCGGCTCGTCGCATTCGTGTTTTTCATGAAAATCACCTGGAAAAGAGCTTTTCTGTCTGCGATGAACACGGCAATACGCTCGGTCAGCGAGTGACTGCTGTGGATTCGGTCGGTCTTTATGTGCCAGGTGGTTTGGCGGCTTACCCGAGTTCTGTACTGATGAATGCCATGCCGGCTCGCGTGGCTGGCGTAAAGCGCATTGAGATGGTTGTTCCGACACCGGGCGGTCAGAAAAATCAGTTGGTGCTGGCGGCGGCAAGTCTGGCCGGCGTTTCGCGCGCCTTTACGATCGGCGGAGCACAGGCGGTGGCGGCTTTGGCCTACGGAACCGAAACCATCGAAGCTGTCGACAAGATTGTCGGTCCTGGCAATGCTTATGTGGCAGCTGCTAAACGCAAGGTTTTCGGACGCGTCGGCATTGACATGATTGCCGGTCCCTCGGAAATTCTTGTGATTTGCGACGGAAAGACCAATCCGGATTGGATTGCAATGGATCTCTTTAGTCAGGCGGAGCACGATGTGCTTGCTCAAGCTGTTCTTCTGACGCCCGATGCTGATTTTGCTGATGCTGTTGAAGCGTCGATGGATCGCCAGATCGAGTCAATGCCGCGCAAAGACATCATCCGTCAATCGCTTGCCAATCGTGGAGCGATTATTGTCACCCGCGATCTGGAAGAAGCTTGTCGAATTGCCGATACCATTGCTCCGGAACACTTGGAAATGAGTACGGACGAACCGGAAAAATGGGCTGAACTGATCCATCATGCAGGGGCAATTTTCCTGGGTCGATATTCTTCGGAGGCTCTCGGCGATTATTGTGCCGGTCCCAACCATGTATTGCCGACAAGTCGTACAGCCCGCTTCTCTTCGCCTTTGGGGGTTTATGACTTTCAAAAGCGCACGAGCATGATTCATGTGCAGCAGTCTGGGGTGACACCGCTGGCTCGCATTGCCGATTGCCTTGCAAAGGGTGAGTCGCTTTATGCGCACGCGGCAAGCGCACATTATCGTATCCAAAAAGACGAGTAATCCGAGGTCAAACGGGCGTGCCTGGAGCACGCCGATCAACGCATTTTGGGAGTAAACGTTGATGCGTACCGCAGTCATATCCCGCAATACAAAAGAAACGCAGATCCAAGTGCGCCTGGTGCTTGACGGCACCGGAGAGTGCGCTGTTGAGACGGGGATCGGCTTTTTTGACCATATGCTCGAGCAGATTGCCCGTCATGGTTTGATGGACTTGACCGTCAAAGTTGCGGGTGATTTGTATGTCGACGGACATCACACGGTCGAGGATGTGGGAATCGTCATCGGACAGGCTCTTAAGAGCGCCTTGGGCGACAAAATGGGAATCGTGCGCTATGGTCAGGCTTGTATTCCTTTGGACGAATCGCTCTCTCGCGTGGTTTTGGATTTGTCCGGTCGCCCAGGACTGTATTTTGATTGCCAATTCACCGCTCCGATGATCGGACAGCTTGATAGTCAGTTGGTCAAAGAGTTTTTTCAGGGACTTGTCAACCATGCCGGCATGACGTTGCATGTGGACAATCTCAAGGGAGAAAACGCGCACCATCAGGCTGAATCGATTTTTAAGGCTTTTGCGCGAGCGCTTCGGGCTGCTGTGACTGTTGATGAGCGAGCCGCTGATGTAATTCCAAGCACAAAGGGGGCGTTGTGAGACTAGCCATCGTTGATTATGGAACTGGTAATTTGCACAGCGTCGAGCAGGCTGTCAAAGCGGTTGCAGACGGCGCACAAGTCCTGGTAACCAATGATGCAGCACAAATTGACGCAGCCGATCGTGTGATTTTCCCCGGGCAAGGCGCCATGGGAGACTGCATGCGCTGTTTGAGCGAATCAGGGCTGAAAGAAGCTGTGCTTCGGGCTCTTGCCAATAAGCCGGTTCTCGCTGTTTGCATCGGCATGCAGATGCTTTTTGAGTTCAGTGATGAAAACGACTGTGCCGGGCTGGGATTGATTCCCGGCAAGGTGATTCGTTTCCCAGAAGCCGCATTGGTACGTGCCAATGGCGAACGACTCAAAGTGCCTCAGATGGGGTGGAACACTGTGACGCAGCGCATGGAACATCCGCTTTGGAGTGGTATTGCGGACAAGAGCTGGTTTTATTTTGTTCACAGTTACTTCGTGGCTCCCGAAGATGATTCGGTGGCTGCGGGAACATCAAGCTATGGATTGCCGTTTGTGTGCGCCGTGGCACGGGACAACATTTTTGCCACCCAATTTCATCCGGAAAAGAGTGCGGAAAGCGGTTTGAAACTTTTCTCGAACTTCATTCATTGGAAGATCTGATATCGCTGCGCCTTGGGTTCTTGAGCCTGAGGCGTTTTCATGCTTCGACAGAAGCCGACCTTAGAAAAAACAATCAGGATTCATCATGCTTTTAATTCCTGCAATCGATCTGCAAAAGGGACGTTGTGTGCGTCTGAGACAGGGCGATTTGGAAAACAATGTCACGGTTTACAACGAGGACGCCGTTGATCAGGCCTGTCAGTGGGCTGATTTGGGTGCTCAACGTATCCATATTGTGGACTTGGACGGAGCAAAAACCGGCAAGCCCATTAATGCGTCGCTTATTCGCGAGATGATTGAGGAAATTGGTGACGATGCCGACATTGAAGTCGGCGGCGGAATTCGTTCGCTCGATCAGATTGAGGCCTATCTTGACGCAGGAGTTCGCTATGTTGTGATCGGTACGGCTGCAGTGAAGATGCCGGGCTTTCTTAAAGAGGCTTGCTCAATTTTTTCCGACAACATCATTGTGGCATTGGATGCCAAAAACGGTATTGTGGCTACGGATGGTTGGGTCAAGAGCACCGGACACGATGCAGTCGATCTGGCACAACGTTTCCAGGACTATGGCGTTTCAGCATTCCTGTATACCGACATCAGCCGCGACGGCATGCTTTCAGGGGTAAACGTTGAAGCGACGGCTGCCCTTGCTCGTGCTGTCCAGGTTCCGGTGATTGCTTCCGGTGGTATGCACACGCTTGAAGATGTCAAGGCGCTCATGGCTGTCGAAGCCGATGGCGTAATGGGGGCGGTTCTCGGACGCAGCCTCTATGAAGGAACGATTGATTTTGCCCAGGCTCAAAAGCTTGTCGGCGCTGAATAACAAATAACGAGGGGGCGGGGCCATGCTTGCCAAACGCATCATTCCTTGCTTGGACGTAACCGCCGGACGTGTCGTCAAGGGTGTTAACTTTGTTTCATTGCGTGATGCCGGAGATCCGGTTGAAATCGCGCGGCGATATAACGAAGAAGGTGCTGACGAGCTGACGTTTCTGGATATCACGGCCTCAAGTGATCAGCGAGACATCATTTTGTCGGTGATCGAAGCGGTGGCCAGTCAGGTCTTTATACCGCTGACCGTGGGCGGTGGCGTGCGTCAGGTTTCTGATATTCGTCGTCTGCTCAATGCGGGTGCCGATAAGATTTCCATCAACACGGCAGCAGTCAACAATCCGGATCTTGTCGGGGAGTCGGCTGCATTGCACGGGTCTCAATGTATTGTGGTGGCTATTGATGCCAGACGGCGAGACAAGAACGATCCGAGCAAGGGTTGGGAAGTCTTTACGCATGGAGGACGTACGGCAACGGGATTGGATGCTGTGCAATGGGCTCAGAAGGTAGCGGCTTTGGGTGCCGGAGAAATCCTTTTGACCAGCATGGATTGCGACGGGACTAAACAAGGGTTTGATTTGGCTCTTACCCGTACGATTTCCGAAGCTGTCTCTATTCCTGTGATCGCCTCGGGTGGCGTGGGTAATCTCGATCATCTGGTCGAGGGTGTGACTCTTGGTAAGGCTGATGCTGTTTTAGCAGCCTCCATTTTCCATTTTGGTGAATATTCCGTTCGACAGGCCAAGGAATATATGGCTGAAAAAGGCATTACGGTGCGACTGTGACAAACGATTGGATCAAAGAGGTCAAGTTCAACGATGATGGGTTGGTTCCCGTCGTCGTGCAGGATTTCGAAACTCGACGTGTATTGATGCTTGCCTGGGCTGACGAGGTTGCGTTGCGTGAAGCCGTGGCAACGAAGCGAGGCGTGTACTTTTCCCGTTCTCGAGGAAAACTTTGGCGTAAGGGAGAGGAGTCAGGGAACATTCAGCAGCTGCACGAAGTTCGCCTCGATTGTGATGGAGATACCGTTCTGTATATTGTCACTCAAGTCGGCGGCATGGCTTGCCACACGGGCCGAGAGAGTTGTTTTTATCGCAAGTTGCAGGAAGCTCAATGGCAGATCTGCGACCCGGTGAAAGTTTCTCCGGAAGTGTTGTATGCCAAGCACTGAGAGTGTTTTGAGACCTATTGCAGAATAGGTCAGGCTACAGTCTGAGGATTGATCAAGCGTCCGTGTCTTTTTCGAAAGGCACGGCGTTTTATTAGGTGGTTTGACATTTGCAACGACGCTTGTGGTTAGAAGAGAACTTCTTCAATTGGGATTTGATCCAATTTGAATGAAGAGGACAGAACTCCACATAAGGCAACAGAAGGGTAGCGAGAGAAAAAGAGAATTTCCTCCCGCCGATCACGAGAAATGCAAAGTCCGATCCGAGGTTCGGACGCTGTGGGCAACGTTCGAGAAAGGTGAAGGACGCTGATAAAGGAGTTTGCAATGTCCGGAATGCTTCCGCGCCTGTTTGACGATAATGTTTTCGGTGTGTTTGACCCGTTTGCCGAGTTTGGTCATGGTCATGATCGCGTTATTGGCAAACATGCTGCTCAACTGATGAAGACGGATATTCGGGAGACCGATTCGGCATTTAAGTTCAGCATTGATCTGCCGGGCTTTAAAAAGCAAGATGTGTCGGCTGAACTAAAGGACGGTTATCTGACGATTTCAGCGGTTAAAAGCCATGCCAATGAGGAAAAAAACGAAGAAGGCAGACTGGTTCGTCAGGAACGGTACAGTGGCAGTTGCAGCCGCACATTCTATGTGGGCGAAGCCGTTGATGAAAAAGATTGCAAAGCGTCTTTTGAAGACGGAATTCTGACGATTGAAGTGCCGAAAGTGATTGAACATCAGGAACCGGCTAAGCGTATGATCACGATTTCCTGATAGCGATTGATTCTATTCGGA
>DXSO01000131.1:2515-5155 GCA_019410445.1 Sutterella sp. | reverse complement strand
CTACAGCCTGCTGCGCAAACCTGTCGACCACGGTGGGAATTCCGAGAGGTCTCTTTCCTTCGGGATGTATACGCGACGAACGGCAGACGGCTGATACCGCCCCGCTTGGATGTCCTCGATCAGGTCGATGCCGTGCGACTTCAGGTAGTCGAGCAGCTCCCCGACCTCCATGCCGTCAATGCCGGCACTGCCCTTGTTCGCGACGACAGCCTTGTAGGCGCGATTCAGATTGTCGCGGGCAAGTATGGTTTCCAGATCGATCATCTCGTTCGTCCATTGCCTGGTGATGTTGCTCCCGTTCTCTCCTCAGATCCTTCATCGCGCCTTCCGTATACTCTCGATTCCGTCGATGCCTTCCGGGGCGGCGTCTCCGCGGAGACTTTCGCGACTTTGACGTGACCGTTTTCGGTGGCCGTGGCATCACCTCCATAAGTTTCGGTCCTTCCCGCCGACCATCGCGACGGTACTACGACCTCTGCTGACTTCTCACGGCAAGCTTTACGCCGTCAACCCTATGGAGTCGGTGTCCGTGAGACCTCCTCGGGTAAGAACACGCTCTGTCCCGTCATCCATCCGCCGCATTTACACCTCGGGCCCATGTAGCTGTTGGGCTTCATCTTGTATGGCAGATTTACCCGCCCTCGAATGCCTGATGCGGTTCCTGTTCGTCGGACCGACGGTTTGCCTCGGACTTCCTTCAGATCCCACCTCGCGGCGGACACCCTTGTCTCTGGCTATGCGCTTGGTGCTACCTCCTGCGCTCGGGACTTGCACCCGTTAGATCATGCCCATGCTGGGCACACCCCATGAAAAACGGGCATTGTCCGCAATGCCCGTTTCATCCCCCTTTCGCCGAGGCGAGAGATTCGTTTTACTCTGAATTTTCAGCGCCAGTTGAAATGTTCGGAACGAATTTGACGCTTATTGCCGCCGGCTTTGACATAAGCCTGACTAACAGCATAGGCAAGCGACTGTCCTGCACAAAGCGATACGGTTTCAGGCAGAGACTCCGAAAAAAGCGTACCGGTATTCAATCGCGATTTTTCAGACTCATAAATCTCAAGTTTGATGCCTGCCCGTTCGGCTAGCTTTTCGACCAAAGCCACCATTGGCTCGGTTGTCTTGGATTTGATGCACCAGACCAATCGAATGGCGCCGTGCGTGTGCGAAGCGGCATCCTGAAGCCATGCACAGAATGGAGCAATCCCTACGCCGCCGGCAACCCACAGCTGTTTGTCGATGGAAAAATCAGGCCGGAATCGTCCCCACGGCCCCTCAATCGTCACAGTCTGCCCTTGCTTAAGTTCAGGAATAACGGTCGAGGTGTAGTCTCCCAGAGCCTTTACTGCAAAAGAGATGGTGCCGTCTTCATTGACTGCAGAAATCGAAAACGGGTGCTTCTCATGTCCCGGAGTACTCAAGAAGGCAAACTCTCCGCAACGCACTTTAAGAGGAGTATTCGGTTTGACCGTAATCAGACTCAATCCTTCGTGAGCTGAAATATTCGAGATGGTGCCCGAAACGGTTTTTGCATGTCCGGCGCCTCGCACAAGCAGCTGCACCGAGTAGATGCACCCGATGACAGTCACGGCAATGTTGATCAGACCAAACGGGGTAAACGCGTCGGTCATATCCATCAGACGAATACAGTGAATCGACAAAATCAGGAAAGCGATGGAGAACAACCGATGCGTCGTCAGCCAACGGTGATAGCGCAGTGCACCCACGAAAGAAACCGCCATAAGCACGACGACAACCAAAGTAGCCACTTCCGAGCTCGTCATGGCAAAACCTCTGAGCCAGGACCAGAAGGCATCCCAACCAACAAGTTCGCCTCGAACAACCTTAGGCGCAGCCTCCAACGGCAGCAGCTTGATGAGCGGCAGAACCAACGCTTTGGTGAAGTAATGAAACAGCGTTAAAAGCCCGGCCCAGATTCCCAGATTTTTATGCCACTTGTAGAGTTCGTCCAAAGACGTACCGGTGACTTTCTCCAGCCAAGCCGGTCGTGCCGCAATCACAATGGCCATTGCCATCAATCCCCAAGCCAAAACACCGTTGAGGTAGAAAACCTCATGGATAAGAGCCTTGGCATTCATCGCAGGAGGATTGATGCCGAAATTGAGCAGCCATGCAGCAACCGTCAATGCACAAAACCCAAACACAACCTTTTTCATTTCTTACCTCCGTTTGATCATGCAACACATCCAGGGCTTTGGAGGATTATGAAGGACGTATAAAAGTTTGATGCGCTGAAAATAAAAGAGCGAAAAACAACTTTTCAAAACTTCACGTTGTGCGCTCAAACTCCGAGCTTCTTGATAAAACTTCACACAATCGCTTCTTTCCACGAAAAAACGCAGCCAAAACGCTGCGTTTTTTAGCCTCACTCAGCAATTCACTGAGTTTATGAAAGGTCCTGCGCGCCTTCCTTGGCTTTGACAAATTCCGAATAACGCACAAAGTCGGCCATAAGCTCACGAACAACCTGTGCGGCCGGCACAACGCTGCGAATCACATCAATGCCGCTGTTCACGCTGACGATGCCTTTGTCGGGTTCAGCGTCATACATGCCGCTGCGCATTGCGCCTACCAAATCCACCGTGGTGGGCACCGTCGGCTGAAGGCGGTGTTTGACAT
>DXSO01000131.1:1046-2505 GCA_019410445.1 Sutterella sp. | reverse complement strand
GGCGGCAAATTCCGTCGGCAGCGACCGCAATGTTTCGTCAACGTAAAGCAGGCTTGCACCGCTGAGTTTGCAGATAAGTTCCTTTGTCTTAGCGTTGGCCGCGCATTCATCGGTGGCCACAAAACGCGTTCCGACATAAACCCCCTCGGCTCCCAATGCAAAAGCCGCTCTCACACCTCGCAGATCGTTGATACCGCCGACAGCCAGCACCGGTATGCTCACAGCTTCGGCGATGGCAGGCACGATGGTAAAGGTACCGACATGCTGACTGGGCAAAACGCCCCCGGCATCATAACCCGTGGCAACGATCAGGTCGGCTCCCATGGCCTGAGCTTCACGCGCATTGCGTACCGTCGGCGTAATCGAGCGCACCACAAGCTTCATGCCTTTGGCTTTGATCAGTTCGAAAATCGAAGGCTGCAGTCCGCCCACACAGAAAACCGCCGCGGCACCGGCCTCGGCAGCCGTTGTCACGATGCTGCTGGCATAGGCAAGCGCCGTCTTGTTGTCACCGTCGGGCAACGCGACATTAACCCCAACAGGCTTGTCCGTCACCGCACGCACTCGTTCGAATTCGCGCAGCAAGCGTTCGCGCATTCCAATTGCTTCGCCTTCAACTTTCCCGGCATTGAGACCGAGAACCCCCATGCCGCCCGCTGCGCTCACGGCTGCGGCCAACGCATGTCCGGCGATGAAGTTCATCGGAGCCTGCACAATCGGAAACTCAATGCCGAGCACCTCGGCTACGCGATTACGAACGATCTGCATGATTGATGCCTTTTGTCTGAAATATTGTGTTGTCGATTCCGCTCAAACTGCGCCTTACTTCAAAATTCGGGTGATGTCATTGCCAAGTGCGAAAAAGGTCAGCCCGAGAATGAATGCCATACCCACATACAGGCCGTACTTTCTCATCTTCTCGCCGGGTTTTCGTCCGCTGACGATTTCGTAGCAGTAAAAAAGCAGATGACCACCGTCAAGCACCGGAACCGGCAGCAAATTCAAAATGCCGAGGTTAACCGAAATCAAAGCCAGGAAGAGCAAATAAGAAATCACTCCGAAACTCATCGCCTCGCCTGCCATCTCGCCGATGAGCACCGGTCCGCCGAGAGAATCGGTCGAAACGGCTCCTGTAAAGAGTCCCGACAAACTCTTGACGGTGAGCACCGTCAGGCGCCACGTATCCGAAACACCTTTAACCAGAGCTCCAATCGGACCCTCTCGGGTATACACGAGATCGGGTTCGGCGGTAAACATCACGCCAAGAAAACCGATGCTGCGGCCCGTTTCATCGTTTTTGGTCTGCGGTGTGACCGTCACGGTTCCGCGCACGCCGTCTCGATCATACGTCACCACCATCGGAACCGCCGCCTTGTCACGCACGCTTGCCACAAGCGACTGCATTGAGCGCACCGGCTCTCCGTCAACGGCCACAATCGCATCCCCCTTTTCAAGACCG
>DXSO01000131.1:0-1036 GCA_019410445.1 Sutterella sp. | reverse complement strand
GTCCCTGGTACGGGAAAAGCCCCGTCGTGATCGCGGCATCCTGCGTCCCGTCTGTTTTGACACTCGTCAAGTCGAAGGTAAGTTCCGTCTTGCGTCCGGATGGCTCTTCAAACCGAATGCGGACTTCTTTTTCCCCGAGATGCGCCAGCATAGCCATGCGCATGTCGTTGAAAGTCGCCGTACTCATACCTTCAACCGTCTCAGCACGCCAGCCTTGCTGTACGCCAAGCTCGGCAGCCTGCGTGCCCGGCAGCGGTTCCGCAAGCTTATTGGAAGGCTGGTATGTCCCCACCATCGCAATAGCCGCATAAATGACGATTGCCAACAGAAAATTCATCAAAGGTCCGGCCGCGACAACGGCAATGCGCTTGCCCACGGGTTTTTCGGAAAAAGACTGTCTCTTGAATTCTTCCGGCGTCAGTCCGTGCGCATCAACGTCGGACTGCTGCATGCCCTCATCGAGCATTGAAACGTAGCCGCCGAAAGGAATGGCTGAAATCCTCCACTCGCATCCGCGTTTGTCGGTTCGTTTGTAGAGTGTTTTTCCAAAGCCGATGCTAAACGCAAGAACCTTCACGCCGCACCAGCGAGCCACGATGTAGTGCCCCCATTCGTGCACGAGCACAAGAATCGAGAGCGTAACCAGAAAGCCGATTACTGCCATGTGTAATGCAATGGTAAAAAAACAAAAGAAAAAACGCCTCCACAGATTTGCTGCGGCAGGCGTTTGCAATGCACGAAGCGTCTGTCACTTCGTGCCCTCGTCAATGCTTGCGTATCGAAGAACTCAAGCCGCATTGGCGCATCGTATCGGAATCACGCGCTGATTGGTGCTTCCGAACCAGTGTCCTTTGCCCTCAACCTTGAATTTTTCAATAAAGGGACCATCCACAACGGTGTCAACGTATTGAAAAATCTCCAAATTTTGAACTTTTTCGTAAGTTCTTCCCGTCCAGAGCCAAATGGTTTTTTTGTTTCCGAACTTTTCACGAACGGCTCGGCACAACGCAGTCAGCTCTTCAACGTTTTCCGGTTC
>DXSO01000130.1 GCA_019410445.1 Sutterella sp. | reverse complement strand
GTCCGGATTGCGGCAACGGCAAACATGTCTTCATTCCTTTTTTGGATGTTGATGATCTTTAGACACAGGTATGGTTGAAAAAGATACAAACTGCATTGAGCAGGAACGCAAAGCTCGCCTTGACGACGTGCCGACGGCTCCGGTGACATTTCTGCGCAAACCCAAGCCCTTTGACCGAGCCGCAGCTGTTCGAGAATATGAAAAGGAGCACCCGGAAGCATTCGAAAATCGCATGAAGGCGCTTCGCAATCGTCATGCCGGTACGAATCTGAAAATCTTTACGACCAATCCTCGTCAGTTTTTTGAGTCCGGTTTCACTGAGATTCTGCACACCCGCATGGCCGGACTGCCCATTGTCAACAAAGCGCTTACGGTCTCTGCTACGGAATTCGTGCGCATTGAAATCGACCAGACCCAGGCCTGGTTCGGCGTCGTGGTAACCCCTTGGGCTGTCACGGCTATTCTTGCGCCCGCCAGTCGGGAAGGTTGGCGATTCATTCCTGCAGGGGGATTTGAGGAAATCGAACTGGCTGCCGGCGACTTTCGTTTCATTGCCTGTGCCGACAAGGTGCTTGGTCACTACCGCAGCCTGTCTCTGAAAAGTCCCGTCTTCGAATTTCAGGACATGTCCAGTGCCCGAGCTTTTGCCGATACCTGTTTGAATCTGCTGCTTGGCAGAGAAAAATTTGAAGAACCACCCGAAACCGTCAATCCGACGCTTTCGCCCAAAGAACCGGAACCGGCTCCTTTGAAGGCTTCGCTTACACGTCGAGAGCTTCTCGGCCGATACGCACAACCCTTGACCAACAACCTCAGCACGCAAAACATAGAACCCGGAACAGACCAAGCAGACGCTTCTGCACTCGAGTCCGCTCTACCCGGAGAGAAGTCATGAGTTTCACCGAAGGCTCCGTTATCATCGACGTCAACGTCATGTCCGAGTCCAGAACCAAGGTCTCGACACATTCCACGCGTCAGGGTGAGATCAGTCGCGCCATTATCGGTCAACCGAGCGCCTCGCAACTGCCCAAAACACTCATCGAGTCGTTGTATGCGCTGTGTCCGCAAGCACACCTGGCTGCCTTTGACTGCGCTTTGGCTGCTGCCCAAGGAACTCCTATTCCTCAGCGCAGACGCAAAGTCGTCTATGAAATCATCAACGAACACCTCCGTTTTCTGGCTTTCGATTCCTGCGTTTCGGTCGGAATGCGGCCCGATCCCGAGGTGCGCAAACTCGGACAGCTGCGAGCCTTGTGCAGCAGCGAACTCGCCAAAGACGAACCCGACTTCGACAAACTTGACGCCGCCATTGAGCCGGCGATTGAAACTTTCGTCACCGGCATGCCCGTGCAAGAATTCACGGCACTTCAATCGCTGCCGGATTTCGAAGCATGGATGCTGCACGGCGCAACGACAGCAAGCCGCTTGTATGCTCAACTGTGGGAAAACGTTCCTTGTCGGCGGCAGACGTCTGTGGCCATGCTCAATCCTCATTGTGAGCTCGAGCGCATCGAACCGTGGTTCTCAACCGAAGTGTCCGTAAGCTGCCCTCTCATCAACGGTACGGCTCACCAAACGAGCGCTCTGGGGCGCTGCGAAAAACACCCGCTTATCACCGACATCGCGGAACAGTACGGGTGCGGAATACGTGCGCAATTCGTTTCGCGTCTGATTGATCTCGTGTTTTACTGGAAACTGCGTCAACATCCTCAGTGGTCCGTCCAAGCGGCACAAACCGCTCCGAACACTGGTCTGGCTCATGTCCAAACTGCTCGCGGTTCCCTTATCGCCCGAATCGTCGTTCGCGACGGCATCATCGCCGCACTCAAAACAGTCGCCCCGACGGAGTGGAATTTCGCATCGGGCAGCTGCGCCGAACAGGTGCTCGCCGCCATCGAATTCAATTCCGAAGAACAATGGAAGCGTGAGGCCGCGTGGATTCTTACTGCCATTGATCCATGCGTTCCCTATCAAATTCGATTCCGGTACGAATCCGACTCGCCCAAGGAGTAGAACATGCATGAAGTATCCATTGCCGAAGGCATCCTGTCGGCGGTCGACAAAACGCTTGATTCCGAACCTCAGACAAAGGTCACATCCGTGACCGTAAGCATCGGAGAGCTTGCCGGAGTTGAAATCGAGGCGCTGCTTTTTGCCTGGGACTCCGTTACCCGAGGAACAAGAGCCGATAAATCCAAGCTTTTGATCAATCGCATCAATGGAGAAGCCTGGTGCATGCAGTGCGCCCAAAACGTGGCGCTGCACCGGCACGGGGATCCGTGCCCCATCTGCGGAGGCTTTCAATTGATGCCGGTACGAGGTCATGAACTCAAAGTCGACAGTCTTGAAGTCGGCCCCGATTGAAAAACCGAGCAAACGAACAAAATACTGGAATTAGAAGGAGTCTGACGATATGTGCACCACCTGCGGCTGCGGAGATCCGCACAGCCATACCCACATCGATGAACACGGCAACGTTGTCACGCACACGCATTCGCACGACGAACACGGCCATCACCACCACGACCATGGTCACGGCCGAACGATCAGCGTCGGTGAAGATATTCTTGCGCGCAACAACAACATTGCAAACGAAAATCGTGCGCTTTTCGAATCCAAAAAAATTCTGGCCCTTAATTTTGTAAGCTCGCCGGGATCGGGAAAAACAGAGTTTCTCTGTGCAACGGTTCGGGCCAAGCCGGCCGATGCTCCGGAAATTCTCGTCATTGAAGGCGATCAGCAGACCGACAACGATGCCGACCGAATTCGAGCCACAGGAGCCAAAGCCGTACAAATCAATACCGGAAAGGGTTGCCATCTCGATGCGGCGCAAGTAAAGCTCGCTCTTGAGGTTCAGCCTCCGTCGGACAACAGTCTTGTTCTGATCGAAAACGTCGGCAACCTTGTTTGCCCGGCCGAATTCGATCTTGGAGAAGCGCACAAAGTCGTCGTGATTTCCGTCACCGAAGGTGCCGACAAGCCATTGAAATATCCCGACATGTTCGCCGCCGCCGATCTGATGCTCATCAACAAGATTGATCTGGCGCCTTACGTCAACTTCGATATGGACAAATGCGAGGAATACGCCCGCCGCGTCAATCCCTCCATTCGTTGTCTGCGTGTGTCTGCAACCACCGGTGAAGGCATGGACAAATGGTGGGCATGGCTCAAAGCCAACCTCATGATCGCTCAGCTCTGATTGCCATGATGAAACAACGCCGCACGTATCGCATCACGGGCCTGGTCCAGGGTGTCGGCTTTCGCCCCACACTCTGGCACGTAGCGCACGCGCTCGGTCTTTTCGGAGAGGTCTGGAACGATGCCGAAGGTGTCGGCACCATTCTTGAGGGAACCTCGGATGTTCTTGACCGCTTCGATCAAGAGCTGCGTCAAACAGTGCGCCAGCAGGCTCCGCTTGCGCGCATCGACTCAATCGTTCTGATAAAGACCGAACCGGCTCAAGGTCTCAGCGATTTCGTAATCTCGGCAAGCCGTCAAGGCACGGCGCATACAATGGTCACACCCGATGCGGCTACCTGCAGAGCATGCGCAACGGAAATGTTCACCGTCGGCAACCGACGCTGGCGTTATGCATTTACAAACTGCACGCACTGCGGACCGCGTTTTACGATTACGCGCAGCATCCCCTATGATCGTCCGATGACGTCCATGGCATCGTTTGCAATGTGTGAACAATGCCGACAAGAATACGAAAATCCGGCAGATCGTCGTTTTCATGCTCAGCCCAATGCCTGTCCGGCATGCGGTCCTGCGCTTGAACTCATCGATACGGCGGCAAACAAGATTGTCTGCAAGGATCCCGTCGTTGAAGCTGCCGCAATGCTGCGAGCCGGCAAAATCGTTGCCGTAAAAGGATTGGGCGGATTTCATCTGGCCGTTGACGCACACAACGCTCAAGCCGTTGCGCGGCTGCGTGCCCGAAAAATACGCGACGCCAAGCCGCTGGCCGTCATGACTGCCAATCTTGCGAGCGCACGCCTTTGGGCGGATCTCGACTCAGCTGAAACCGATGCACTGCTTGCGCCCTCTCGCCCAATCGTATTGGTACGTAAAAACGAGCGGTGCCGGCAAGCGTTTGCTCACGTTGCCGACGACCTCAATGAAATCGGCCTGATGATCGCCTACACCCCCGTGCATCTGCTGCTTTTTCATGCTCTGGCCGGCTTGCCTCAAGATCCGTCCTGGCTCGATGCACCGATGTTGACGGCATTGGTCATGACCTCGGCCAACCCTTCGGGAGAGCCGTTGGTCATTCACACCCAGGAAGCATGCCAACGTCTTCACGGCATTGCCGATGCCATTCTGACTCACAACCGAGAAATCGTCTGCCGATGCGATGACTCCGTCGTACGTGTGATTGACGGCAAACCGCGCATGGTGCGCCGAGCCAGAGGCTTTACCCCCTTGGCCGTTAAAACGCCCTGCGACATGACCGGCATTGCCGCCACGGGGGCTGCGCTCAAAGCCACTGCCGCCATTGGACGCGGCAGCGAGGTTTTTGTAACGGCACATATCGGCGACACTAAAAATCTGGCCACCTGCAATGCGCTGAAAGAATCTCTTGAACACTTCGAAGACATTCTTGAAACGCAGCCGTCAGCGGCAATTGCCTGTGATTTGCACCCGGATTTCTACTCCACGCATCTGGCACACACGATCGCCTCGGAGCGCGGCATTCCTTTGTTTCAGGTTCAACATCACCATGCGCATACGATGGCGGTTGCCTATGAACACGGTCTGACCGGCGATGTCTACGGGTTGTCGCTCGACGGCGTCGGTCTGGGGACGGATTCGCTTGCCTGGGGCTGCGAAGTTCTGCACTGCAGGCTCGACGGCACTTTTTCTCGTCTCGGACACCTGGAAAACATGCCCCTGCCAGGCGGCGATGCAGCCGCTCGAGAACCTTGGCGAATGGCTGCTGCAGCCGCTCTGATGACTGGCTGTGAAGCCGCTGCCGTCAAGCTGTGGCCCAGCCGAGCAATAACGCCGATGATTCAACTGGCCGCCAATGCTCGCCTGACCTCCATGACAAGCTCTGCCGGCCGCCTTTTTGATGCTGTCAGCGCCATTTCCGGTCTGTGCGACATTCAAGACGATGAAGCCCAAGCCGCCATGCTGCTGGAAGCCGCTGCGAAAAAACCGTGAGCGGCGCCGTGCCGCCCGG
>DXSO01000013.1:10779-25675 GCA_019410445.1 Sutterella sp. | reverse complement strand
TCTGGCATAC
Source organism: Sutterella sp. (assembly GCA_019410445.1). GTDB lineage: Bacteria > Pseudomonadota > Gammaproteobacteria > Burkholderiales > Burkholderiaceae_F > Duodenibacillus. The sequence goes on along the minus strand of DXSO01000013.1, from coordinate 25,665 downwards.
GTCCAGTCCAAAGCGCAAAGCTTTCCGCTGCCTGAGCCACGAGCATCCCCAAACCGTCTTCGACACGCACAGCTCCGGACTCCTTTGCCAAACGCATGAAAGGTGTCGGCAGCGCGGCATAAGTCAGATCGACCGCCAATGCACACTCCGCAAAGACACTTGCGGGCACTGCAGGAGCCGCCCCGGAAAAAGCGGCGCTCGTTGCATTAACAACGATATCAAAGCGTTCCTCAATCAGATCGGCAAAGCTGCCGTATGCGCATCCGAGTGCCTGCCCAGCTGAAATCGCCTTCTCCGGCGTACGATTCGCCAAGTAAATGCGTGCGCATCCTTCATCTTGAAGAGCTGTAACAAGACCTCTGCCAGCACCGCCGGCACCAAGAATCAAAACCCTTGCTCCCGTAAGCGAAGCACCGCACCTCTGGGTCAGATCCGCGACAAAGCCCTTGCCGTCCGTGTTGTCTCCAATAATCCGGCCGCCATCAAAAATCAGCGTATTGACCGCCTCACACTTACGAGCGCGCGACGTCACCTCATCACTGTACTGATATGCATCCATTTTGAATGGATGCGTCACATTGGCGCCTTTGGGAGCATCTTCCCGACGCAAAACGGCCATCTCCTCAATGAAGCGTCCTGGCTCAAAATCCCGCGCCTCATAGCTCATGTCAATGTCAAACTGCTCGGCAAACATTTTGTGAATTGCCGGCGAAAGAGAATGTTTGACCGGATGTCCAATCACGAAATACTTATCCATAGAGCCTCCAGGGGTGACTACCCTTTCAAAGATCGTACAAAACCCGATCCTCTACTTGATTTTATGCTTCAACCAGAGCAAATGAAGCCACCAAACCGACAACTTCGGCATTTGTGTCCTCACTCATCTACAAGAAGCAGATTAACTTGGCTCAGCCACTGCTTTTTCTTGAGAAGAAGCCGTGTTGAGTTGCGTCTCGGGCTGCTCAACCGCAGTCTGCCCCTCTGCCGACTCGGACTCTGACGAGTCTTCCTGCATCGCGTCGACTTCCTCGATCGCCTCTTCGTCGGTTTCATCCAATACGGCAATAAGCTTTGACTCAAACAGCACGTCAATATAGTCAAAACCCAAAACTCCCAGTCGCACCTTGCGACCTCTCTCAAGCTCCGGAAGTCCGGGAATGCGCTGCACAAGAGGAAGCCCTTCCACCCGTACCAGATCTCCCTTGATGACAACCGCCTCGATTTCCTTGAGTCCTTCCTGTTCGATCCATTTCAGAGACCAAAACCGTTCCATCTTGCGTTGAAACTCGTTATATGTCTCGTAAATGGCCTCAAACTGACTGACAATGGTATAAAAATCCGAATCATTGCCCATATAGGCGGCAGGTGTGCCACAAGCCGCACTAATCAACTGACGCTGATTGACAAGATCCACATAGCGGCGCAACGGAGACGTAGACCATGCATAGCGCAGCACTCCGAGTCCATCATGGGGACCAGGACTTGTGCTCATGCGCACTCGTCCCATGCGTTGACTGCGGTAAATACCCGCCGTCTTGCATTCTTCAAGCCACAAGCCCCAAGTGCTGTTGGCAAAAATCATCAACTCGGCCACCAAAAGATCCAACGGTTCGCCTCGGGCTCTGCCTTTTCGAACAATACGCAGATTTTCGCCTTCGCCTTCCAGCTCAAGATACCAATCAATGCGCCCTGTCGGTTCAGGTCGTCCTCGCCGCTCCTCTCGTTCGGCCAAACGAGCCTTGGCAAAGCGCCACAAGAAACCAATTTCATGCGCACAAGCAATGGAAAGTGTGCCGTTGAGAATCGCCTCCGGAGTGACCTCTTCATGAATCAAGTCATAACGCAAATTGTGTTTGACCGTGATTTTTTCAACGCGTGTCTCTGTAGAAAGCACAGACATTGTTTCATCGTCAACAGTCACGTAGAGCGACACACACGCCACACAGTGCCCTTCATCAAGACTGGCACGGGCAATCCACTGCTCAGGCAACATCGTCGTCTTCATCCCGGGAGCATAGACCGTCGACATACGAGCTCGAGCAGCTTCATCGGTCGCACTACCGCGAGGCATCAGCAACGCTGGTGCCGCGATGTGAATGCCGATTCGACTCTTGCCTCCCTCCAGATGAGTAACGCTGGCCGCATCATCGATCTCTGTTGTGGAGGAATCATCGATTGAAAATGCCTCAACCTGAGCCAAAGGCAAATTCTGCGGATCCTCCGGCACTTGACAGGCTTCAGTCGAAAAGCCCGTTCCTCTCGGGAAATTTGTGCGATAAAAACTTTCCACGTGCCAGGTAAAGGCATCAGCAATGGCGCCGAGCTTCATCAGCAATCGCAACGGATTCAAACGCGCCTCACTGGCTGCATCGTTGAGCGCCTTCCACTCGGTACTGTTCTTATCCGGCTTAAGCAGCAGCTCAAAGACTCGATCTGCAATATCCTGCGGCAGTTCACCTGCAACCATTTGCGCAGCAAGACTTTTGCGACGCTCTTCTTCTTGCTTCTTTCTTTCGACAGCCTGCAGAGCACGCTGCAAAATTTCCTCGGGAGCCTTTTTGTAGTGACCGCGCCCCTTGCGGTAGAAATAAACGGGATTGGAGTGCAACGCCATCAGCGCCGCACCCTTTTCCACTGCAGTCACTTTCGAAAAATAGTCCTGCGCAATCTGCTCGTAGCCAAATTCTTCGTCAGGAGCAACCTCCCAAACAAACATCGGATCCATGTCGGCAGACGCAGCTTGAGCCTGTGCTAAAAAATTGGCCGCAGAAGGCGACTCGAACTCAAAAAAGACATGACTGGCCTTGACTTTGCAACGCCGCCCTGTCGTTAGTTCCACCTGGTAATTCGTTCCGTCTTTCTTGAGAACGTTTCCGGCCTTAAAGTCTCCGGCCTCTTCAAAAAACAAATACATCTGCTTGGTTTTTCTTAGTTAATCCTGCCGTTCGGCGCCACCCAGAAGGAAATCACGCACACACACCGCATAATCTTCAAAACATGAAATGCGGTGATCGCTTCCTTCAATCACGATACTCTGCACATCGGGAAATCGACGGGCTGCACGCTGCCAATCAAGAACTTCGTCTCCCGTACACAGCAACATCAGAACCCTTGACGGATCTGCCAATGGTCGAGCATCAAGCGCACGAAGCTGATCAGCATACTCAGGCGTCACTTTAACCGTCTTATCTCCGGTAAACGACTTGTATTCACCGTTGTACAGCTTGACGATTTCCCATGGTTCAACCGCAGGGTTAAGCAATGCAGCACGAATGCCCGTGCGCGAAGCAAGCCATGCGGCATAAAAGCCGCCGAGACTAGCACCGGCAACAGACACTTCACCCAGCTCAGCCGCTTGTTTGTATTCCGAATCAATCAACTCGGCGGCTGCATCAGGGGCCATATTGAGATCCGGCGCAATATACCGCACACCTTTTTCCTCACAAAGCGCGCGTAGCACACATGCTTTTTTCGATCCCGGGCCAGACAAAAAGCCGTGCAGATACAAAACCGTTTGAATCAATTCGTACCTTCCTTTTGCTTGAGGTGCTCAAGAATCTTGCCGCAAATGCCGCCGAAACTGCCGTTGCTCATGCACAAAATCGTGTCTCCGCTGCGAGCATCCGCCGCTACCAAACGCGCCAATGCATCAATATCTCCGGCAAACGTACTTGCCTTGCCGCCTAGAGGCAAAAGTGCTCCGGCAGGATCCCAATTAACGCCTTTGCCCTTGTAACAAAAAACGCGATCGGCATCCTGCAGGCTGGCTGCCAGACGATCTTTCATCGTGCCAAGCTTCATCGTATTGCTGCGAGGCTCGAACACAACCAATATGCGCCCCGCATCGCCGACTTTCTCTCTTAGCGCAGCAATCGTGACCTCAATGGCACTGGGGTGATGAGCGAAGTCATCAATCACCGTGACACCGTTCTGCGTTCCCTTAATCTCTAAACGTCGTGCCACCCCGGCAAACGAATTCATTGCCTCAATGGCCGTCTTCGGAGCAACACCCACATCGTGAGCCGCCGCAATGGCTGCCAACGCATTCTGGGCATTGTGCATGCCCGCCGCCGGCATTTGAGCCAATGATCCCTGAACGACTCCTCCCAATCGCACCACGCGATCATCATCCACACTCCAACCCGATGGACTGTTGAAATGCTCCAGACGACTCCAGCACCCCATGGCCAACACACGCTCGAGCGCTTCACTTCGGGCGTTGCTTACAACCAAACCGCTTCTTGCAATGGTTCTCACCAGGTGATGGAACTGTTTTTCGATCGCTGCCAAATTCTCAAAGATGTCGGCGTGATCGTACTCAAGGTTATTGAGTACGGCCGTCATCGGCCGATAATGCACAAACTTGCTTCGCTTGTCGAAAAAAGCTGTGTCGTATTCATCCGCTTCAATAACGAAATAAGGCGAATTCCCCATTCCGGCCGAAGCATGAGTGCCGAAAGGCACGCCGCCGATAAGCCAACCCGGCTCGAGCCCCGCCTGCGTAAGAATATGAAGCAGCATCGAGCTTGTGGTGGTCTTTCCATGCGTGCCCGCCACCGCAAGCACATGGCGCCCCGCCAGTACGTTTTCGCTCAACCATTGAGGCCCTGACGTATAGGCAAGCCGACGATCCAGAATTTCCTCAAGCAACGGATTTCCTCGACCAATGGCATTGCCAATCACCCACAAATCGGGGTTAATGGACACATCTTGGGCGTTATAACCCATCGTCAACTCGATACCGGCATCCCTGAGCTGATCACTCATCGGAGGATACACGTTGGCATCACTACCCGTTACCTTATGACCCGCCGCTGCAGCCAAGCGCGCCACTCCCGCCATAAAGGTGCCGCAGATACCCAGAATGTGAATATGCATAAAGACAACAGCCTTTCACCAAAAAAAGCATCGCGGCAATCGGCCTCGATGCATGCCTTTTCTTTGAATTTTAAAGGTCAATGCGTGCCATTGGCATTCCATCCGTTTTAGCTTACGTCCGCTGGATGGAAATTTTTTCCATGTCATGCATTCGCGTAAAATCAGTCGGTTCAGATTCGGCCTTGATTGCCTTTGCCGTTTCCAGTTTTTGACGATTTCTGTATCTTCTTCTATGACAATGGCTTTTGTTACCCGCTGTCCTTATTGCGGCACGGTTTGGCGTCTTCCAAATCGAGATACAGCCGAACAAGGACCGGTTCGCTGTTCAGATTGCCAACATAGCTTCGATGCCACATGCAACTTACTCGAAGTTCCTGAAGAGCGTTTTCCTCACATGCCTGCGGCGCCGGCACAACAAACCTTCACCACCTCTGAACCGCCGAGCTCAACTCCTGAAGAAAACCAAAAACAGCCCGACAGTTCTGTTGATGTGCCGCAAACCGACGCTGTAACCGTCGGCACTCAAACAACCGATACATCGACTGCGGACTCAGCCATCCACAAGGAACTCCCGGAAACAATCGAAGAACAGAATTCCGCTCAGACACCTGTCGAAACGAACCAACCGGAAGCTGAGCCTGCTCAAGCACCTCAAACCTCGACCGAAAACGATCAGCTTCTGCGCTTGCATAGTCTGACACCTGGGGAAGAACTGCAGCAAAGCAAACCGACTCCAAAACTGTCCAAGATCATTCCGGCAAAAAGCAAACCGCAAGCCTCTCAGCCGCGAAAAATTCGTGTTGCCGAAACCATGACTGAGTCCGAGCGCCGCCCTCGGCAACGTCAGGGCGCTTTCGCAAGCGTATTTACTGCTGTCATCCTTTTGCTGATCCTTGCGGCCGCTCTTGCTGTGATTTTCAATCAGAAGATCATGTCGGTGCTTCCCCAGACAACTCCTTTTTTTCATTCCGTCTGTGGAAAAATTCCTTGTCCGGGCTTTTATTTGTCTGATATTTCTGCCTTCGTGGTAAGCAAAACCAATCTTCGAGCCGTTGATGAATCGGGAAACTATCTTCTTGAAATCACGTTCATTAACGGTTCGGACATGCCGCAAGCCATTCCCGCCCTCGACATCGAACTCGTTGATGATTCCGACACAACGCTCATGCACAAAACTCTGATGCCATCGGAATATTTAAGCAATCCTCCTCCGGCGAGCATTGCAGCTGACCGATCGATCACCGTTCGCTTTAGCATGCAGACCAATGTGACGCCCGCTCGATGCATCGTCAACCCCGTCTATCCCAAATAAGGAATGAAACGGTGAACGAATCGGAACGTTTGCGCGAGGAGCTGGCTCAGAAAATTGCCGGCTACATTGTCGACCACGGTCTGGACTGGACGTCTGCCCGAGCCAGAGCCGCGGAGGATTTCGGAGACAGACGCATTCTCCGCAGCAATGTCATGCCCTCTTCAGATCAAATTGAGACAGCGGTACGCGCTCACTTTGATCTCTTTGCCCCTGAAGCGCACCGTCGGACTTTACACCTCAAGCGTACGCTCGCCCTGCATATACTCAAGCTGCTGAAAGGCTTCAGTGCTTATCTCACGGGAGCTGTTCTCAACGGTGCGGCAACAGAAGACTCTCCCGTGTGCATTGAAGTGTTTACCGACGACATCAAAGCTATTTTGTCGGTCTTGATGGACGAAGGTTTTGATATCGAAGCACTTGATCCGGCCTCAAGCGCCTTTGCACGAGCCACGGAATCCGTCGGCTTTATCATTGCGTGGCAGCAAATCCCGCAAATTGTTCGCATTGACATTCTTGAACCACAACAACGCTTTCACAACCCGGCGCGCCGCAATCACGATATTTATCAAGCCGAATGGGAAGCCTCAGGGCGCATCAGCATCGAAAATCTCCAAAAAGTTATCGAAGATTGAGTAACTTCGTAACAAAAGATCATCCGTGAGGATGATTTTTCGATTCTTCGAACTTTTTCTTTTTACAATTACACAACCTTATCAAGCGATAAAAATCGCTGAAAATGCATCAAAACTCGTAGGAATTGACTGCAGTTGTGCGCACAACCCCAATAGGCTTGACTTATCTTCGGCGCGTTGTACTTTCGCTTTCTCCCGCAGCAGTCCTACTTTCCTGACAGTTGTTTCATCCAGAGCGTGCATCATGGATCTTCGCAAACTTAAAACACTGATTGATCTCGTAAGTGAAAGCGGCGTTGCCGAACTCGAAATTACCGAAGGTGACGATCGCGTCAAAATCGTCAACCGCGTCGGCGCCGCTCCCGTACCTGCTGCAACCACTCCGGTCGTGGCAAGCGCTCCCGTCGCCGCTGCCGCTCCGGTCGTAAATGTTGCCGCTGCAGAACCGGCTGCTCCGGCTCCGGCCGTTGCAGAAGAAACTCGTACCGTCAATTCTCCGATGGTCGGTACCTTCTATCGTGCTCCGATCCCCGGTGCCAAACCCTTTGATGATGTCGGTCAGCGAGTTAAAGCCGGTGACACGGTCTGCATTATTGAAGCCATGAAGCTTCTCAACGAGATCGAAACCGAATATGACGGCGTCATCAAGGAAATCCTCGTCGAAAACGGCCAGCCTGTGGAATTCGGCCAGCCGCTTTTTGTGATCGCCTGATTTTCCTTTTTCTGCCACCAACACCATGTTCGGAAAGATTCTTATCGCCAACCGCGGGGAAATAGCCCTGCGTATTCAGCGAGCCTGCCGCGCCATGGGCATCAAAACCGTCGTCGTGCATTCCACGGCTGATGCCGATGCCATGTACGTGCGCCTTGCCGATGAAAGCGTCTGCATCGGGCCCGCGCAGTCTGCTCAAAGTTATCTCAATATCCCGGCCATTATTTCCGCCGCCGAAGTCACCGATGCCGAAGCTATTCATCCTGGCTACGGCTTCCTGTCGGAAAATGCCGACTTCGCCGACCGTGTGGAAAAGAGCGGTTTTGCCTTCATCGGTCCTCGTGGCGACACCATCCGTCTGATGGGTGACAAAGTCAACGCCAAAAAGGCGATGATCGAAGCCGGCGTTCCCTGCGTCCCCGGCAGCGACGGCGCCTTGCCTGATGACCCCAAAGAAATTCTGCGTATTGCTCGTGAAGTCGGCTATCCCGTTCTGATTAAGGCAAGCGCAGGCGGCGGCGGCCGCGGCATGCGAGTTGTTCGCACCGAAGCAGCGCTTCTGACCTCTGTCAACATGACAAAAACTGAAGCCAATGCCGCATTCGGCTCGGATAAGGTTTATTTGGAAAAGTTCCTGGAAAACCCGCGTCACATCGAAATTCAGGTGCTTTCCGACAACTTCCAGAATGCCATTTACCTTGGAGAACGCGACTGCTCCATGCAGCGTCGCAACCAGAAGGTCGTGGAAGAGTCTCCTGCTCCCGGCATTCCGCGCAAACTCATTGAAAAGCTTGGAGCTCGCTGCACGGAAGCCTGCCGCCGCATCGGATATCGCGGAGCTGGCACCTTCGAATTCCTGTACGAAAACGGCGAGTTTTACTTCATTGAAATGAATACGCGCGTACAGGTCGAACACCCGGTCACCGAGTTCGTCACAGGCGTGGATATCATTGCCGAGCAGATTCGCATCGCCGCAGGCGAACGACTCCGCTTCAAGCAGCGTGACATTGTTTTAAAGGGCGCAGCCGTCGAGTGCCGCATGCAGAAGACGGCTTTACCTTCCGTCCGTCCCCCGGCAAAGTAACGCGTTGGCATATGCCCGGCGGTCCCGGAATCCGTTTGGATAGCCATGTTTATGCCGGTTACAGTGTTCCGCCCTATTACGACAGCATGATCGGCAAATTAATCGCCTACGGGGAAACACGCGATGAGGCGCTTGCCCGTATGCGGGTGGCACTTTCCGAAACGCTTGTTGAAGGCATCAACACCAACATCGATCTGCATCGTCTGATCATGAGTGACAGCCGCTTTAACCAAGGCGGCACCAGCATTCACTATCTTGAAGAGCGCATGGCCGAATGGATAGCTATGCACAAGGACGCCAAAAATGTTGCGTGAAATTAAATTTCTGTGCCTGGAACGTTCCGCCGAAGACTTCGGCGACATGATGATCGATGCCGGGGCCATGAGTGTTTCCATCGAAGACGCCGATCTCGGCAGTCCCGATGAAAAGCCGCTTTATGGCGAACCCGGTACCGAACCTGAGACCTTTGCATGGAATCGTTCCATCGTATCCGTTTTGGCCGATGAGTCATTTGATGCTGCGCAATCGGCCGCAATCGCGGCCAAGGCTCTCGGCATCGAAACTCCGCTTGTGCAATCCGACACGACGGTACCCGATGAAGACTGGGTGCGCATCACGCAGGCTCAGTTCTCTCCGGTCAAAGTCAGTGACCGCCTCTGGATTGTGCCGAGCTGGCACGAACCGCCCTCAAGTGAGGCAATCAACATTCGTCTGGATCCCGGCGTAGCCTTTGGCACGGGTTCTCATCCTACGACGCATCTTTGTTTGCAGTGGCTCGATGCACACGTCACAAGCCAGGACTCTGTACTCGATTATGGTTGCGGAACAGGCATCCTAGCCATTGCCGCGGCCAAACTCGGTGCAGCTTCCGTGACTGGCACAGATATTGACCCCCAGGCTGTTGAAAGCGCTGCCTTCAACGCTGAACACAACGAGGTAACGGCGCGCTTTGTATTGCCTGCCGACATGCCCGAGGGGCAATATTCGCTTGTCGTTGCCAACATCTTATCCAACCCCCTCAAGGTGCTCGCTCCGGCATTACTCGGTCGGGTCGCTCCCGCAGGGCGATTGGTGCTCTCCGGAGTGCTCGCCCGCCAAGCTGAAGAGGTCATTGAGGTTTACCGCAAGACAGATCCCAATGTTGAGCTGTCCGTATGGCGGGAAGAAGATGGCTGGGTCTGCATCGCAGGCACCCGTCGCTGATGCGATTTCATTGAAATAACCGTCCGCACACGTTCGGTGTTTCTTTTTTCAAACAGCAGCACACACTTGTCGTGCTGCTGTTTTTTTATCGCAATCCGCCACCGCCGACTCGGGGCAATCCTGAGTCGCAGTTTCGGTCACCTTGCTAGAATCGTTTGAATACATCATAAGACGCTCGAAATATCGGCGTCTTCGTCTTTTTTCGATTGTTTGAAAATAACGAGGTTCATCATGCGCATCATGATCAGCGGTTCGATCGCATACGACAATATTCTTTCCTACGGCGGGCGCTTCAGCGACCATCTCGTACGAGAAAGCCTCGATCACATCAATTTGACTTTTGTCACCGAGTCTATGACGCGCAACTATGGCGGATGCGCCGCCAATATTGCCTATGCGCTCAAACTTTTAGGCGGTCATCCCGTAGTCACTGGCGCCGTAGGTACCGATGGAAGCGACTATCTCTATCGTTTCGATGAACTCGGCATTGAGACTTCCGTAGCTAAATTCAACGATGTCTTCACGGCTCAGTGCTTTGTGACAACGGATACAACAGGCTCGCAGTTAGCCACTTTCAATCCCGGAGCTATGCAGCGCGCTCATGAAGCTGCCTTCCCTGAAGGCGAAATCGGCATGGCGCTTGTAGCCCCCGACGGCAAACAGGCCGTCATTCAGCGAGTCAACGAATGCTTCTCTCGGAACATTCCTGTGATTTTTGACATCGGTCAGGCTGTCTCGATTCTCTCAGGCGATGAAATCCGTGAACTGATCAGCAAAACCACATACCTGGCCGCCTCGGCCTATGAACTTGACCTCATCAAACGGGCCACGCAACTGACAACCGAAGAAATCACCTCGCTTGTCAAAGCCCTCATCGTCACCTACGGCGACAAAGGATCCACTGTGTGGACGGAAGGCAAAGAGATCTCTGTCGAGGCTTGCCGCGTGGAAAATGCCGCAGATCCGGTGGGAGCCGGCGATGCTTACCGCGGCGGCTTGCTTTACGGCTTGTCCAACGGCTGGAGTTGGGAACAGACCTTGCGTCTGGCTTCTGTCATGGGATCGTTCAAAGTCGAAAAAACCGGCGCCCAAAACTACGCACCGAGCAAAGCGCAAATTGCCGAGCGCTATAAGGCGACATACGGCGAAGAGATGCCCGCCTAAAAATGATCGGACGGGAGCTGCCCATAAAAGCTCCCGCCCGATCGGCACCCGTGCTCAAACAGGTGTTCTTTTGCAAAAAGCGTCTGCGTCTAGTTAGGCCAGGCGCTTTTTCTGCATTTTGTCGCGAATCAAAATTGCCGCCAGGTTCATGGCAAAGACCAACGCAACCAACAGCAGCCCCGTGCCGTATTGCATCGGACGCGTCTTTTCAATTTCCGTTCCGGCCGTAGCAAGCACATACATGTGATAAGGCAGCGCCATTACGGAACTCCACACGCTTTCAGGCAACTTCGGCGTATAAAAAACAGCTGCAGTAAACATCACGGCACTGGTTTCACCAGCAGCTCGCGCAACCGCCAAAATGGCTCCAGTCAAAATACCGGGCAAAGCCGAAGGAATCACGATGCGGCCAATCGTCTGACTTTTTGTCGCCCCCAACGCAAGGCTGGCCTCACGCCAGGAACGCGGCACCTGCTTTAACGCTTCCTCCGTTGTGTTGATAATCACCGGCAACGTCAGCACGGCCAAAGTCAACACGCCCGAGAGCAAACTCACATTAAAGCCCAGAGCTGTCACAAAGAAAGCCAGACCAAACAACCCGAATACAATTGAAGGCACCCCAGCAAGGTTGGCGACAGACAGGCGAACAATATCGACAATCGGTCCCTGTTTCCCGTACTCATTGAGCCATACGGCACAAGCAACCCCAAAAGGCAATGCAATAGCTATGGCACCGGCGGCCAGTAGAAATGTCCCTATCAGACATGGGAATACACCCCCGGAGGTCATCATTTCCCGCGGCGATTCGAAAACGAAATCCAGACCGATCACTCCGATGCCATTGACGAACAGAAATACGCAGGCAATCATAAGTGCCGCGCAGTTAATGAATGCAGCGGAGCGCAGCGTCAGATAAGAAAGCGTCTGAGTGGCCGCTCGTTTGGCGCGCGTCTTTTCTCGCGCCTGGCTGCAAATGCTTTTTTGTTGATTCATATCTTGTCGAGTCTTTTCACTAATAACGTTACACGGCCGGAGTCTTGTATTTCTGGGCAAGACGGAAAGCAACGGCGTTAAACAGGAACGTCATGACAAACAGCGCGATGCCAGTCGCAAACAAGGCGTGATAATGAGGACTGCCAAAGGGGGCCTCAGCCATTTCGGCAGCAATCGAGGCAGGCATGGGACGAATCGGATCAAAAATCGACTCGGGCACGATTGCAGCGCCGCCGGCGACCATCAAAACCACCATCGTCTCTCCGAGTGCTCTTGACATACCGAGCATCACAGCCGTTCCAACACCGGACAAGGCATAAGGAAATGTCACGTTCTTGAGTGTCTCCCAAGGAGTGGCCCCCAGTGCAAGCGAAGCATCTTTCAAAGAGCGCGGCACGGCGTGCAACGCATCCTCTGCAATCGAACAAATAGTCGGCACCGCCATAAAGGCCAACATCAATGCGGCATTAAACAGATTCAGACCTGTGGCCACGCCCAGAACGTTTTGCAGCCAGGGAGCAACCAACACCATGCCGATAAAACCAATGACAACCGAAGGTAAAGCAGCCAAAAGTTCGATAAACGGCTTGACGATGCGTCGAGTCGTATTTGAAGCTACTTCCGACAAATACGCCGCAGTCATCAGTCCCAAGGGAACGGCAAAAAGACTGGCTAGAAAAGTTACGGCAAGAGATCCCGCAATCAAGGAGCCAATCTCAAAATCGGGCTTTTCGCCCACCGGATACCAATCGGTACCGAAAACGAAGTCGAGAATGCCGGTGTTTGCAAACACCGGAAGCCCTTCTCGAAATAAATAAAACACAATGCCTGCGAGCACGGCAAGCGATGCGAAGGCCAACACGGATAATCCGCCTTCGATCAGCTTTTCTCTCAAGTCAAAACGCATATGGGCCTCTTTACTCGCCGACCCAAGACTTACTGCGAGACGTTCAGACAAACGCGCACAGCGTCTTGCGGCCGACGATCATTGTTTGTGCAGCTTTACTTCAGAGCAACGAAACCGGTTTCTTCAACAATCTTCTGACCGGCATCTGAAGTAACGAAGTCCGTAAAGGCCTTGGCATCGCCGCTGGGAGCTCCGTTGGTGAAGAAGTACAGTTCGCGGGAAAGCGGCCACTGCTTGTTCTTGGCAGTTTCAGCCGTTGCCTTCTTGCCAGAAAGCGTCAGCGGCTTAGTCTGGTTGTCAAGATAACCAATGCCGATATAACCAATGGCATTCACGTTCTTGGCAACTGTCTGCACAACCGTACCATTGGAAGTCTGCAGCAGAGCTCGCGGCGTAACGCGTGCTCCCTTCATCACGAGAGATTCCCAGGTTTCAAACGTGCCAGAGCTCGAATCGCGGCTGACCACGACGATCGGAGCATCTTTTCCGCCAAGTTCCTTCCAATTACGGATCTTTCCTTCAAAAACAGCCTTGAGCTGTTCTTGGCTCAGATCTTTCACGGTGTTGGCATTGTTGACAACCGGCACAATAGCATCAACGGCAACGGCCGTACGGAAGGGCTTGACGCCGCGTTGCTGAGCAAGTTTTTCTTCGCTGGCTTTGATATCACGCGAACTCATGGCGATATTGGTCAAACCGTCAATGAGTGCCTTGACACCGTTGCCCGAACCACCTCCCGAAAGTGCGATGTGCACATTGGGATTGCTCTTGGCAAAAACTTCAGTCGCCTTCTGAACAACGGGCAGAACCGTCGTGGAGCCGTTAATCACCAAATCACCTGCAAAAGAGGCGGAGGCGGAAGCGAACATCGCAGCGGCAAGGCAGAGTTTCTTGAACAACATTTTTTCAGTATTCCTTCATTGCAATTCAATGAACAAAGGCCGCCGTCAACTGATCTTCTGTCAGCGCCATCAGCGTAAACGGAAGTACGGCCTTCATGATGAGTGTTTTTTCGGCGCTTTTCAGAACCGCAATGTTGAAAGTCATTTGTGACAAAAAAACGATGCTTTCATGACCGTTCGATGACAAAAGAAATTCTCTTTCTTTGTCATCAAATGGTCATCAAACACACATCGAACCGTCACGTTGTCCGCCTACGATCCGCCCTGCCGTGCGACGCACTAGCGCCGCATACGTTCTTTTCAGGCAAAAGTTCTTCACCTTTTTTGCCTTTGTTTAAAAGCCCATATCGATTGAAAAAATGCACGTTTCAGAACACAAAAACGAAGTCAAAATCCGTGCGGAGCACGTGAACTTCAGCTACGAAAAAACTCAAACGCTTTTCGACATCAATCTGGAATTCCGCAATCACGAAGTCACTGCATTGATCGGACCTTCGGGATGCGGCAAATCCACTTTTCTTCGCACGCTCTCTCGCATGAATGAGCTGATCTGCGAAACCACGCTCGACGGAAAAATTCAACTTGACGGTGAAGACATCTACTCACCAAATTATGATGTCGTCCAGTTGCGTCAGCGCGTCGGCATGGTATTTCAAAAACCCACACCCTTTCCAAAATCCATCTTTGAAAACGTTGCTTACGGCCTTCGTGTTGCCGGCATCAGCAACCGTTCAATTCTGAACGAAAAGGTTGAGGAGAGCCTGCGCCGTGCGGCTCTCTGGGAAGAAGTTAAGGATCGCCTCAATGAAAGCGCACTGGGTCTTTCAGGCGGTCAACAGCAACGATTGTGTATCGCTCGCGCTCTAGCGGTGGAACCAGAAGTACTCTTGATGGACGAGCCGTGCAGTGCACTTGATCCGATTGCAACGCAGCGTGTTGAAGAAAGCATTCTCGCGCTCAAACAATCGCTCTGCATCGTCATCGTCACGCACAACATGCAGCAGGCTGCCCGTGTCTCTGACAAGACAGCCTTCTTCTTCATGGGCAAACTCATTGAATTCGACGATACCGATACAATCTTCAACAATGCCGCCAACGC
>DXSO01000013.1:0-10769 GCA_019410445.1 Sutterella sp. | reverse complement strand
TTACGTCAACGGTCGTTTCGGCTAGTTCTTCCGGTCGTCACGATGCGTTCTTGATCGTGACGTCAAGCTTGTCGTAGGGAATTTCGATGCCGGCTTCGCCATAGGCCTTTTGCACGGCACGCATAATGTCGCTTTTAAGCACAAGAGTACCTTGGCGCGGGTCGGCAATCCATAATCCGGCACGAAGATTGATACCGCTGGCCGCAAATTCGGTCACGGCAACCCATGGTTTGCGATTGGGCTCGTTGAGAGTTCGCGGATGAGCCACCACGCAGTCGAAAAGAATGCGAAGCGCTTCATCCACGTTGCTCTCATAGGCGCAGGAAACATTGACCGTTACCAAAGAAGCAGCATCGGAGTGAGAGAAATTCTTCACGCTGCCGGTAACGAAATTTTCATTGGGAACGATCAGCTCTTCGCCAGAAGTGTTGCGCAAGACAGAATAACGGGTGTTGATTTGCGTGATAATGCCCGAAAAGCCGCTCACTTCTACCAAATCACCGATTTTTACTGATTTGTCGCACAAAATAATGAAGCCTGAGATGTAATTCGATGCAATCTTCTGCATGCCGAAGCCAATACCCACACCAACGGCGCCGCCAAACACAGAAAGAATCGTGAGATTGATCCCTGCGCTCGACAAGCCGATAAGAACACCGAGCACCAACAGCGCGACACGGCACAAACGAGCAAAGACAACCCGGATATTCATCTCCATATCCGGCATGCCCATGATGGCGTTTTCACAAAAATCAGCAATGCGGGCTGCAACGGCCAAAGACAAAAACAGTGTGATCAACCCCACCAACAGAGCCCAAACCGTGAGCTTGTCGGAACCGATCGGCAGCTGTGTGATTTTCATCCAGTCAACGATGGCAGGCAGCACATCAATGATCTGAAGAGCGGCCAATACCCAGAATGCCACCCCAACAATGCGCCGCAGGCCTCGTGCAAACATCTTTCCGCCCAAAAGCGCTCCTAAGAACTGCATCAGCACCAACAAAAGCGCCCAGGCATAAAAAATTTGGTACGCAAAGCGGATCAATATCAGGTCGCTGCTCTCGCCAATAAGTCCCGAGGTCGACAGCACCCCAACGCACAACGACAACAACACCGCAGCCGTCGCGGAAAACAGAATGTCGTAAATGGTGTTGAGCAGAATTCTTGCCAACTTTTGCTTCCATCCGACAGAGCCAACGTACACCACAGCAGCCTTGACTCGAGCACCGACAACCTTATGCACAATCAGTGCCACGAGAGCAGCAAACACAATCAGCCCCAGCTGCACGAACGACTGCGTACTGCCAAAGACACTCGAGAACGACGTGACGATTTCATCGATAATCGAAACAGTCGGTGTTGCCACAACATCGGCAGCTGCTTCAGCTACGTTATCTGTCGAACTCACGGAGGAAAGCGCACTGGTGGAATTGGTCATATTTCAGCTACTCAAAAAACATAGAGTCCCATACTCGCCGGCACCAAGAAACGCAGTGCCAAATTCAACAATAGGAAAAAAAGAATCGGCGAGAGATCAAACCCCTTGATCGGCGGAAGCAAGCGACGAAACGGTTGAAGGAACGGGTCAAGCAAAGTACCCAAAAGCGCCATATATCCCGACCAACGAGTGGCAAAAAACGACAAGATGCAATAAAGAATTGTGCCCCAAATCAGCAAGTCAACAAGCCAACGCAACATCATGGCCGCAATCGCCACGATAAAAGACGTCGCTGTCGCAGGAAAACCCATAAGCTCGCGACCTGCCCAAACCTGAACCAACGCCACAAAAGCCGTCGCCAACAACGAGGGCCAGTCCCAGTTTCCGCGAGGACGAACGACAAAGCCCAACGGATTTACAAGCCAATCCGTTGCCTTCCAAATGAAACCAACAACCGGATCGCGCGGCGTTATGGCAAGTGTCCAACACCAAGCACGTAGCAGCAGCAGACTTCCAATGAGTCCTGTAATAAATGAAAAAATTGCGTACATGTCCACACTCCGGCGCCTTTGAGGCGATAAACCGGAAAAGTTGTCCCTGCGCCTGAAATCGACTCAGACGCGACTAAAACTTTGTTCAAGAATACTCAGCTGCATGCGGGCGGCAGCACCGGGGAAATCCGGACTGCCGAAAGCGGATCGATTGCGGAACAACCTTACCCAATCAAAATGCGGACCCGGATCCGTTTTGCGTCCAGGCGCGATGTCACTGTGCCCGACGACATGGCTGAGGGAATATTTTGCATCAATCGCACTCAAAAGTGCGTTAAGTCCGTGGTATTGAGCGTCTTCAAAAGGTTCTAAATCCGTCCCCTCAAGTTCAATACCAATGGAGAAGTCATTGCAGTTGTCGCGTCCGTTGAATCGACTTACGCCGGCATGCCAAGCTCGTTTGTCACAACTGACAAATTGAATGATGTGCCCGGTACGTTCAATGAAAAAATGACTCGAGACGCGCAGTCCCTTGAGATCACTCAATGACTCATCCTGCGTTACATCCAACGTCCCCATGAACAAATCCTTCACAAGTCCCGTTGCAAAGCGTTGTGGCGGCAACGAAATGTTGTGCACCACCACAACATGCGGGCAGGCATCCTGTGAAGGTCGTTCATTGAAGTAAGGACTTGGAAGGCATTCAATTCCTGAAAGCCAGCCTTGCGAATCAAAGGAAAACACGGCGCAACTTTCAGGCTTTTCGAGAGCGGGCTTTCTTGCGGCAACGCTCGGAACAGTATGCTTTCCCATCGCCTAAAACGGCCTCTTCCTCAGGAAAGTAGGCTCCGCATTCCGGGCACTCGGTCATCGCCGACATAAACCGCGATCTTCTGCCGTCCTGCTTCTTGTCGCTTTCAACACGCGCACTCCGACGCTTTCTTGCAAAAGCAAAGGCTATGTACAGCAAAACAGCCAGAATCACCCAGAATAAGATCCGTCCCATAACACAAACTCTCAATGAATCATCGCATCAAGAATAAAGCGATACACAAGATAGGCTACAGCCAGGAAAATGATTCCAGCCCAGAACCAGGTCAAGGCTTTTTTCTTACGCCACCCCAAGAAATAGCGTCCCGCCAACAAAATGGCAAAGACAACCCAAGACAACCACGTCAGAATTGTTTTGTGCTCGAAAATAAAGTAGGTCTGGTGAAGTTCATACGTTGCCATCGCACCGAGAATCAACACGAGAGTCAAGCAAACAAAGCCGCAACCCACAATACGGAAAAGAATTCGTTCCATTGCCAAAAGACTCGGCATGCTGGAAATGAGACCGCCCTGATTGAGCGTGGCCGGATTGGCAACCTCGCGCTCCTTTCGCATGAGAAGGATCGCCTGAATGACCGCGATCGTCATGAATGCATATGCCGCCAGAGCCATCAACAGGTGAACGCGAAAGAGCACCGTCCATTCTCCGGCCGGATATAGCTCTCCCTGAAAAACAACCGGCAGTGCTGTTCCAAAAGCCGAAACGGTGATGACTAGTCCCATCAATCCGTTAATGCGATGCACGAGACTTTCGACCAAAACAATGGCAACAGCCATACACAGCAAAGCAGAAGCGGCCATGCCGAAGCCAAAGCGAATAGCCTCGCTTGCAAACATGTCCGTCAACACCCCTGCGGCATGCGCCGCAAAACCGACAAAGCCTATGCTTCTTAGCCACGTCGGTGCCACTGCATCGGGTGAATTCAAGACTTTGACAATGCCAACGCCGCACACAAGGTAAGCCAAGGCGGCAATCACTAGCAAAATTTCGCTCAGAGCCATCTGAGAGTTATCCCAAAAATAAAAACCGCACATCTGCAAGGATGTTTTCTCGAGCGCGCAATATCGGCAGGCACAGTGCTTTAAAATACTCGCTCGCGTGTTTGCCACAGCTCTCGCAAACGTTGTTTCCGAAATGGAAAAAACGTCCTTGAAAAGCAAAACAACCTCTCTTTGTACGATTCTAGTCGAGCCTGTCCATCAGGAACCTTAAGAGTGGTTCGCTTTCTGTCGAGTTTAGGCATTCACAATCGTATTCATTCATTTTTTTAGCCTTTGCTGCTGTTTTCGTTTCATGCTTGAGAATCTGAGCTCGCGCCTTTCGCGCATCGTCAAAACCATGCGCGGACAGGCTCGCCTGACCGAAGAAAATACGCGCGACATGCTGCGCGAAGTGCGTCTGGCACTTTTGGAAGCCGACGTGGCCCTGCCTGTCGTTCGCGACCTAACCAGTCGTATCAAAGAAAAAGCTCTCGGCGAAGAAGTCGTCGGCAAACTCAACCCCGGACAAGCTCTGGTGGGTGTTGTCGAGCGCGAGCTCACGGCCGTCATCGGCGGTGATGTCCCCGAAAAAGAACGTCAGATCAACCTGGCCGTGCAACCCCCGGCCATCATTCTGCTGGCCGGCCTTCAGGGTTCGGGTAAAACCACCAGTGCGGCCAAAATTGCCAAGTGGCTCAAGGAAAACCTAAAGAAAAAGGTTCTGACAGTTTCTGCTGACGTGTACCGCCCTGCGGCCATCGATCAGTTGAGAACGGTCTCGGCGCAAGCTGGTGCCGACTTTTTTGAATCCACGCCGGATCAAAAACCGTTGGAAATCGCTCGTCTCGCCCTTGACCACGCTAAACGCCACTTCTATGACGTCCTCATTGTCGATACGGCCGGTCGCCTAGCCATTGACGAAGCCATGATGCAGGAAGTAAGCGAATTGGCTGACTTCCTCAAACCGGCAGAAACGCTTTTTGTCATTGACGCCATGCTTGGCCAAGATGCAGTCAATACTGCTCGAGCCTTCAACGAACGTTTGGCTCTGACCGGCGTGGTTCTCACAAAACTGGACGGTGACAGCCGAGGCGGCGCAGCACTTTCCGTGAGAATGATTACCGGAAAGCCGATTAAGTTCGTCGGCATGGGTGAAAAACTCGACGGCTTTGAAATCTTTAACCCCGAGCAGATGGCCGGCCGTATCCTCGGCATGGGCGATATCGTCTCGCTTGTACGAGATGTGCAAAAAACCGTCGACCAACAGACGGTTGAAAAACTGGCCAAAAAAATCAAGTCCGGTGACAAGTTTGACCTTGAGGACTTCAAGGGTCAGATTTCGCAAATGAAAAACATGGGCCCGATTTCGGGGATCATCGAGAAACTTCCTGCTCAGTTTCAACAGGCTGCCGCACATGTCAACGACAAAGACGCGGCCAAGCAGATCCGGCGCACCGAGGGCATCATCAATTCCATGACCCCCAAGGAACGGCGCAACCCTGAAATCATTAAAGCAAGCCGGAAACGCCGCATCGCCGCCGGCGCCGGCGTCTCTGTTCAGGAAGTCAACCGCCTGCTCAAACAGTTCGAACAAACCCGCGATGTCATGAAGCACATGCAAAAAGGCGGTATGGCCAAAATGATGCGCGCGCTCGGCCAGCTCGGAGGTCGCTTCGGCGGCTTCGGGCGACGTTGATTCTGCGGAGAAAACCCATGCGCTCGGTCACTTGGGAATCTTTTCTTGAGTCTCCCGCCGGCCGAACGGTTGTGGCCTGGGAAGAAGGTGCCTGCTCGCGATTCCTATCCGGAAAAACCGGGCACCGGGCGCTTCAGGTCGGTCTTGGTGCTCTCAATCCTTTTGCGGCAAGCCCTATCACTCACCGCATTCTGATTGACGATTTTGTTTGCCCGAAATGCCGTGACGATGACTTTCGAGTTCGCGTGATTGCAGAAGCGGCTAAATTGCCGTTAGAAAACGACTGCTGCGACGTTGTCGTTCTCGCCCACGTCTTTGACCGTCACCCACAAGAACTATCCGCAGTTCTCAATGAAGCATCTCGAGTGCTTGCTCCCAACGGCATATTGGTAACGCTTTTTTTCAATCCCATGGGTGGCTGGACTTTATGCGAAAAAGTCTTGCCTTCCCGAAAAATCCTGCCGGACGGGGCCGCAGGCGTATCAGTGCCTGCAGTCAAATCGCATATTCAGAATGCCGGACTGACTCTTGAAGGAGGAAATTTTGGGGTTTATGCCATCAATCCGCACAAAAATCCTTCAAACGTGCGTCTGCCGAGTTGGATCGACAAAGCCGGCGACCGTTGGTGGCCCACGCTAAGCAATGTCATTTTGCTTTCTGCTCGCAAGGTTGACGTCAAAGCCACTCTCGTTGGGAAAGTCAATTTCGCATCAGCAAAATCTGGCAAAACCATATCGGCTACATTGTCAAATTCCGAAATACTGAAAAAAACGCATGACGCAACAGACTGTTCTTGAAATTTGGACTGACGGTGCCTGCAAGGGCAATCCCGGACCTGGAGGTTGGGGCGTTGTCATGCGCTACGGCGTCCATAAGCACGAGCTGCACGGCGGCGAAGCACAGACAACCAATAATCGAATGGAACTGACAGCCGTTATCGAAGCACTATCGGCCATCAAGCGTCCCGTCCCCGTCATCCTGCACTTGGACTCAAGCTACGTCAAAAATGGCATCACAGGATGGGTACAAGGTTGGAAGCAAAAAGGCTGGCGCACCGCTGATGGGAAACCAGTCAAAAATGTTGAACTCTGGCAGCGTCTGGACAAACTGGCCAGTCAACACAATATTGAGTGGCGCTGGGTTAAAGGACATGCCGGAGACCCTGGCAATGAACGGGCCGACGAACTCGCCAACTTGGGCGCATCCCAATTTATAAACAACGTCAATCCTTAACTATGCGTCAGATTTGTCTGGATACGGAAACCACAGGACTCAACGCCGATAAGGGCGATCGCATTGTTGAAGTCGGCTGTGCCGAAATTGTTGGCCGCACTTTAAGCGACAAACCGGAAGCCTTTTTTCATCGCTACATCAATCCTGAACGCGATGTTCCGGCCGAAGCTGTCCAAGTGCACGGTCTTGATAACGCTTTTTTGGCTGATAAACCTCTTTTTGCCGATATAGCCGATGAATTCCTGCAATTTGTGCAGGGAGCCGAACTCATCATCCACAACGCGAGTTTCGACGTGGGCTTTCTCAACATGGAGCTCGGTCGCCTTGGCAAAGGCCGCATTGAAGATTATTGTCCGAAGGTAACCGACAGCCTCAAAATGGCCTCCGACATCTTCCCTGGCCTCAGAAATACTCTCGACGTTCTGTGCTCTCGATACGAAATTGACAAGTCTGCCCGTACCCTCCACGGAGCCTTGCTTGACGCCCGACTGCTCGCAGAGGTCTACCTCGCAATGACCCGCAAGCAAGGGGAACTGCTCAGTGACACAATCGAAGCGGGGACTTCGGGTTTTCAACTTCCGGACAAAAGTCTCTTTGTGAGAGCTTGCGTTCCTGCCGAAGAGCTTGCTCTTCACGAAGCTTTTCTTGAAACAATCGCCAAAAAAAGCAAAAAAGGCTGCCTTTGGACGCAAGCCTTGCAATCCACACAACCTCTGACCGAGAGCTAAACGTTTTGTTGAAACCTTCAAAACACCTTTTTTAAGGTGTTTTGTCGGTTGTGCTTTTTCTTTTTTTCAGAACATAGGTTCAAGTCACGACAAAACGTTCTGAATTGGTCTCTCGACTCAGGTTTTTCAGCCCGCTTTGATAAAATGTCGGGCTTACTGTCGGGCATTTTTTCCATTGTCTTCGATGCCCTCACATTTTGAATTTGCGCGATGATTGAACTTCAACACATCTCGCAGCGCTATCCCACTCCCGAAGGGGGTGTTTTCCACGCTCTCAAGGACGTTTCGCTTCATATCAATCAAGGCGAAATTTTCGGCATTATCGGCCGTTCCGGAGCAGGCAAATCCACACTCGTGCGCTGCATCAACTTTCTCAACCGTCCGAGCGAAGGAACGGTCACTGTTAACGGCAAATGCCTCAACACCATGACCGAAGCCGAATTGCGTGCCACGCGACGCAATATCGGCATGATTTTCCAACACTTCAACTTGCTCAGTTCTCGCACGGTTTTCGACAACGCCGCCTTTCCGTTAGAGTTGGTCGGGACAGACAAAGCAAAGATCAAAGCCAAGATCGACCCCTTGCTTGAGCTTGTTGGACTGAGCGAACACCGCAACAAGTATCCGTCTCAACTTTCTGGCGGCCAAAAACAACGTGTCGGCATTGCACGAGCTTTGGCCAACGACCCCAAAGTTCTTTTGTCGGACGAAGCCACAAGCGCACTCGATCCCGAAACAACCATCGCCACTCTTGAACTTCTCAAGCGCATCAACAAAGAGCTTGGGCTCACGATCGTCATGATCACCCACCAAATGGACGTGGTCAAACAAATTTGCGATCGCGTAGCTGTCATGAATAAAGGCATTGTGGTTGAAGAAGGTTCCGTAC
This sequence comes from Sutterella sp., assembly GCA_019410445.1. Taxonomy (GTDB): domain Bacteria; phylum Pseudomonadota; class Gammaproteobacteria; order Burkholderiales; family Burkholderiaceae_F; genus Duodenibacillus. The sequence goes on along the minus strand of DXSO01000013.1, from coordinate 2,482 downwards.
TCGATGTCTTCCGTCGTCCGAAATCCGAAACCACCAAAGCGTTGATCGGCAATATCATGGCACAGGAATTGCCCGCTTCCATGATCGAACGTGTCCGCAATCAGGTCAGCAGTCTTGACAAGAGTCTGGTGCATATTCTGCGTCTAAGCTTTGTGGGCAGCGAGGTCACTCGTCCGGTTATTTCCGAAGCCAGCCGCCTGTTTAACATCGACGTTAACATTCTTTTGGGACAAGTCGATGAAGTACAAGGCAACGGCTTTGGTACGCTCACGATTCTGACAAGCTGCGACAACGATACGTTCTCACGTCTGCTTGAATATCTACGCAAGCACAACGTCACCGTTGAGGAGGTCACCAGTAATGTCCTCTGATTTGATGCTCATGCTCTGGGACTCTTTTGTCGAAACCGTCATCATGGTTGGACTTTCCGGCTTCATCGGCTCGGTCTTCGGCATCCCGCTCGGCATTCTTCTTCACATCACCGACAACGGCGGTGTGCACCCAATGCCTATTTTCAACAAAGTACTCGGCTGGATCATCAATGCCGTACGCTCGACACCTTTCATCATTTTGTTAGTCGCAATTATTCCGTTGACTCGAGTAATTGCCGGAACCTCCATTGGAACGGCAGCTGCGGTTGTTCCGTTGACAATCGCCGTAGCTCCCTTCATCGCTCGCTTGGTCGAAACAAGCCTGAGAGAAGTAGACAAAGGACTGATTGAAGCTGCCCAAGCCATGGGTGCCACCAATTTGCAAATCGTCATGAAGGTTCTTCTGCCTGAAGCGATGCCCGGTATCGTCGCCGGCCTCACCATCAGTCTCGTGAGCTTGGTCGGCTACTCAGCCATGGCCGGCGCCATCGGCGGCGGTGGTTTGGGTGACATGGGCATTCGATACGGCTACCAACGCTTCATGCCTGATGTCATGCTTGCCGTGGTCGTGATTCTCATCGTCTTTGTTCAAGCCATGCAAAGTTTCGGAGATTGGTTGGTTCGTCGCATGAGCCACAAGTAATCCACCACCACCCACAAAAGCCGCGCCATTTGTGCTGTCTTCGGGAAATACCTCTCTCCCAAGTCCAAACAAATCGCGCGGTTTTACTTTTTTTGGCATATTCTTAGGCTTGTCGGTGTTTGAGCAAAACTTCGACCCTCCTTGTTCACTTGAGTACCAGTACCATGCCCGTCTTTCATTTGTACTTCTCACCGTGCTCGAGCACGTACGACACCACTTACGTCTTTTGTCGAGCTATCTCTGAGAATGCTCCCATCGAGGTCAACCTTACCGACCGTGATACGGAAGTTCCATTGATGCCAGAAGGATCCATCGCTGTGGTCGCAGCTCCCGTTTACGCCGGACGAATTCCGACTCCCATGGCAGAAAAGCTTGCTCGATCGGTCATGACTGGCGTCAAGGTGATCACCTTTGCCGTCTACGGTGGTCGTGCTTATGAAGACGCCCTGCTCGAACTCAATGACCTTTGCGAAAAAGCAGGCGCAACAGTTCTCGCGAGCGCCGCAACGATCGCCGCTCACGTTTTTGTTCCTGATCTGGAACGTGGTCGCCCCAACGAGGACGACTTCGATGAAATCCGTGATTTCGGTCGTCGGGTCTGTGAGAAATATGCCTCTGGAAGCTTCTCTCCCGTTACCGTTCCTGGCAATCGCCCCTACCGAGATGCCTACAAAGCCGTTTGCGTACCGGAAACGGATACGGCACTGTGTCGCAAATGCGGCGTATGTGCAGTTGTTTGCCCGACCGGAGCCATCGACCCGGCTGAGCCCAGCAAAACAGACATCGCCCTGTGCATCAACTGCATGCGTTGTGCCTCCAGTTGCGTGTCCGGAGCAAAAGCACTGCCCGCCCCGGTCAAAGCTGCCATTACAGCTCGACTCTCGCCGTTGCTGGGAGCTCATAAGGCCAACGAGTTCTATCTCTGAGAACGAAACCTTCTCTGCCCAAAATTTTGCGCAACCTCTTGGTTTCCTTCTAAGTTTTGGGCATAATTAACGCCTCGTGCGGGCGTAGTTCAATGGCAGAACGAAAGCTTCCCAAGCTTTATACGAGGGTTCGATTCCCTTCGCCCGCTCCAAGATTCGACAAAACGGACCGCCTTCAGTGACGGTCCGTTTTTACTATCCGTTTTCAACAATGTCCGGCAAAGAACTCACTCCTGAAGAGCTCGAGGAGCTCAAGAACCGTCACATTCGCAGTTTTGTGCTGCGCCGCGGTCACATTTCCGTTGCTCAGGAACGCGCTTTTGAAGAAATCTTCCCTAAGTACCAAGTTTCCTACGAAGTCAAACCTTTTGACGCTGAGGCAAGTTTCGGTCGTCAGGCACCTCTGGTTCTGGAAATCGGTTGCGGCATGGGAGAAACCACGGCGGCCATCGCGCAAGCCCACCCGGAAGTCAATTTCCTCGGCTGTGAAGTATTTGTCGCCGGCGTCGGTGCACTCAGCAAACGCATTGAAGAAATGGGGC
>DXSO01000129.1 GCA_019410445.1 Sutterella sp. | reverse complement strand
GCGCAAAGCACGGCCCGCGGCACGGTCTTTTCAGGATTGTCGACTCGATCGGCGTTAGCACAAGCGCTTTCAAGCCCCAAAAAGCCCCAAAGCGTCATCGAAAGCGAAGCACTGATGCCTTCAAAGTAGCTCATATTGTGGGGATTCCAGGCCGCTACAAAGCGATCAGCTGAAAACCAGAACCAACCCGCCGTACACAAAAAAAGGATCGGGATGATGAGCGACCAGGCAAAGAAGAGACTCACGCGCCCGGTTGCTCGCACGCCCGGGAAATTAATCACGGTGCACAGCCATATCAGCGCCATTGAGTAAAAGCCGATTTCAAGCGCCGAAAGCTGCGCATCAAATATCATCGCGCCGTACCCCACGACGGATACTGCAATCGAAAGATTGGCGATGAGAAGGGATACGCCGTAGGTGTAGTTGGCAAGAAAACTGCCGCTTCGACCAAATGCGTACTGAGAGTAGCCTCCCAAGCCCGACGCATTGTTGCGGCACAGCGTACCGCACCGCGCAAAAACGTAGGCTACGGAAGTTGACCCTATGATCGTAACGATCCAGGCAAAGATGGACATCGTGCCGACTTCAGCAAGTTTTGTCGGCATGAGAATAATGGAAGACCCCACCATGTTGAGAATCGTTGCCATGGTGAGTTCAACAAAAGTCAGTTTCTTCTGAGATGCGGACACAAGAGCCTCGTCTTAGAGAACGATCTTGTGGAGCCGATTGTGGGCTAGAGAAATACCCGCCCGCGGGCTCCCGAGATACGGGGTTATGAAACAAAAACCGCTCCCTAACAATCAGGAACGGCTAAATTTTTAATTTTATCAACTTTTTAAGAAATCTGCCGAACAGCCCGACCGGGCAATTTTCATCTGATCTCACTAAACATTCAATTGGCATAAAAACCCACGCTGTTTGCTGACAATGCCCTCCTTTCTCTCAAACACTTTTGACTTAATTGGCCGCCAAAGCAAGTTGCTTCAGCGGCCAATTCACTGTAATACCCGAAAACGTCACGTCCACGGACGATCACAACCAAACATACGTTCTTTAGAACACATATTTAGCATTAATCTGCCCGTAGATTTCACGATAGTCGTTGTCGCCGGCAGCACCTCCCAAGGTAACGCCAAAAGCCATATTGTCTTTGGCGGCTTCCAGACCAAGGCGAACACGTCCTACGCTTTCAGTCCAGACGTCCAGATTGGTGGACATCACGGCATCACCCACCTTCGTACTGCTTTGCGCATCGACATCCCCAAAGGTATGTACGTAGGCAATGTCCGCAACAGGCTTCATCGACCAACCGCTCTTCGTGTCGATCTTTCCAGAGAAAGCAACACCGACGGGCATATTGAGAAGATCTTGGCTAAGGTCATCGACATTAAAGCCCTTTGCCGTTGTGAAGGCATCGGTATCCACATGCAGGTAATTCAACCCCAGATATGGAACCATTCGCCAGTTTTCACTCAATGACCAGGCCCATTCTCCCCGTGCCCCAACGGTATAAATATTGGCATCCAGATCCACCTTGTCGCCGGAGCTGTGAGCAATGTCATTGCTAGTCATCACCCAACCGATCTGTCCGACCAGATTGAAATCTCCGAAACGATGTGCCGCATAGGCTTGGACACCGTAGTAATCAACATCATTGTCGACTCCATTGTTGTCACCCTGCCCCTCGACATCACCGGTACCGATATTGGCGAGTATGCCAAAAGTCGAATTCGAGACCGTGTACTCCCCGCCGAATGCGATGCCGCCCAACCGCGTGCGAGTCTCCAACGCGGAACGATCGCCGCCCATATCAGCCTGAGTGCCTGTTAATTCAGCAAAAGCACTCCATCCGTCACGGAATTCATTGGTCAGAGACGCTCTTTTAGCCGCTATGTCCAGACCGATCAAAGCACTTTCAATACCTGCGGTCTGCACGCCGCCCGCCGCAGCCAAATTGAATGCGGCATTGAGTTGTGCGTGACGATGGTCTCCGCCGCCGATGGCTACATTGTTGCCATCGAGCAGTTCTTGGATGTACTGAGAAGCGGCATCCGTCTGCGACTCAATCTGATCAAGTGCCGCGCTACTGAATCCGTCCAAACCTCGAGCTCTGAGCGCAGCCGTATCACTGATCTGATCAAAGGTAAACGTATTGGCATTGTTGACAATTTCATATCGAATATTGTCGACAATAAACTTTTCTTCGTTAAACCCGTTTAGTGCATCTTCGCCAAACTGAACCTTGGCTCCGTCAGTCGCAACACCGGTAAAGTAAATGCCATTGTCCACCTCGGCAACCAGAGCACCCGTTACAGTCGTCTTCTGGGCGGCATCGGCCACGAGCAGTCCGTTTTGCCCAATCGTGACGCCGTCAGCCGTCTGGGAGGTTTGACCGACATTGATGGCAAGACCGCTCAAATCAACGTCGCCCGCAAGCAGCAGGATCGATGTGGCATCCAACGGTTCGACTGCTCTGGCAGCCTCTTTGGCTCCAGCCTTGCTGCCCAATGCCAAAACACCGTTGTTGACGGCGTAGGTCACGTTGCCGCTGCTCTCACGGACGGCCAACACTCCGTCCTCGACCGTCGCAACTGAAGCCTGAGTCTCGTTCTCATTATTGAGCGAGTCGACATCAAACAAACCAACAAAGCTTGTATTTTGACGCCCGGCAAGGTCAACGCTTCCGATGGAAGCCACGCCGCTGGATTTCAGAGCGGTAAATCCCTTGACCGTTGCAGCAGCCAGATCAACCGACTGACCGTCAAGGAACAACTCGGCTTTTTCCGTCACCGTAGAAGCATCGATCGTCTGCCCCTCAAACACCGCGTTGCTCGACAACAGAACGCTTGCATTTCGTACGGTTGAAATATTCGGATCATAGGTCGAAGCACCAACCAAACCGCCGGCAACGATATTACCGGTAACAGTGCCGCCGGTCACACTGATATTGACCTGATCAACCACTGAAGCAGCGGCTTCGCCCAGAGCGATGCCACCACCCACAATGGCCGCGCCGGAGTCATCGAAAGCATCGGCAAGTTCTTCTCCGACTTCCCCGAGTTTGCGGAAAGGATCCGTATTGATCTTGTTAACCGTACCGCCTTCAACAAGAATGTTGACAGTTTCGGCGCTCACGGACGCATTGACTGCAGTTGCATTCGTGTCGTCCCAGGCCATGCCTCCGCCCACAAGCCCGTCAACCGAACCATTCCGAATCAACAGATTGGACGTTTTCACGACAGACTGAGCACCGACGTTGGTATTCTGACCGTTTGTGCCGGTTGCATAGGAAAGACCACCGCCCATCACCAACACGTTTTCCCCGCCGTTAACGACGATCGTTGAAGACTGCACTTCAGACACGGCCTGAATCTGACCCTCAGCGGACTGTGAACCGGATACTTTGTCCCAACCAACCGATGCGCCGCCGCCGAATACGCCAACGTTGTAGCCACCATTGAGAGTCATCAACACAGATTCAACGGAACTCTGCGCATTGGCAAAACCATTTTGCGGGTCTTCAAACGAGCCACGGGCAATCGCCACTCCCCCGCCCATAGTGCCGATATGCACTCCGTCGACCGAAACGCCGCCCAGGAATGCCTGCAAACTCTCCAATGTCGGTTTGCCTGCACCGGAATCTAACCCGTAAAACGCATTGTGAACCTGCTGCTTCTGTTCAGCCGTCAGCACACCACCGTCGAGTGTCATCGAAACGGACTTCACACCAGCGTTTGTTTTGGCTTCGTGATTGCCGTACGCATCCGAAAAAGCAATGCCGCCGCCCGTGACGGCCAGAGTCGTGGATTCGGCTCCGAGACTGACGGACACATCTCCGGACAGTGCCGATGCAGTCCCTGCACCACCCGCAAAAAGAATTGGGTAAATCACTAGAGCTCCACCAGGGATATTCTCCTGCCCTATGTCCGCAGCAACAGCCGCACCACCGCCGGCCAGCCCGATCAAAGTACCGTTTTTCACCTCAATCGTTGTCTGCGATCCTGCATCAGCCGAAGCGGTTGATCCGCCCATTGCAACGGCCAGACCACCGCCGAGCGCTCCGGCGACAATCCCGTCAAGCTGACCGGCCTGTGCCGAGTCATCTACGTCAACAACCAAACGCGTGGATTCGTTGACATTCGACGCCGTCGTATTGCCGCTCAAAGCAACAGCCAGTCCTCCGGTAACGATTCCTCCCGCATTGGCAAATCCATCAATGCGAACCTGCGTCGCGTCAAGTTGAGCCGAAGTTCCTTCGCCCTCGCTACGAAGCAGATCAACAATCGCCGAACCGCCGACAACACCGAACGTGTTGCCGCTGCTCATCTGCACCAGTGAGGCTCCCTGCCGTTCAACAGACGTCTTGATGGAAAGATCTCCGCCGACAACACCAATCACCAAAGGGTTCGATTCTCGATTCACATCCCCGATCTGAATATGAGTGTCGCCTAAAGATGTGAGTTTTGATCCTGAATCATGAATCTCAAAGGATGCCTCAAATTTCTCAATCACCGGTTTGTATTCTTCTTTCCATTTGGCAATCTGGAGCAAATTGTCCACACTTTTATTTAAGTGATTACCCCCCCCCCGATACGCCAGTGATGACAACATGCGAAAGATCCGACGATGGTCCAAGGATGTACTGAATGCTTTCAAGCGTTCCCGCCGGTGCGGTATCAACTCGATGCAGCAGTTCTCCAACACTGCCGTTTGTTTGAATCTGCACCAGCTTTCCGTCACCGACCACCAGTTTCGTCGTTGCCTCCGTCGATCCATTCACAGTCACCGTCGGCAGATTTTGATTGGTAATAACCCCTTCGAATTCAGCGGCTGAACTCAAACCACATAAAGACAAGGCTCCAGCAACAGCAACAGACACTACGGATCTAGCCTGTTTCCCTCGATTGGCGTGTGCCTCGTTCGTAACCACATGCTCTTGACGCATACAGTTCCATAACGTTTTGAAAATGCGATTCATAACACCCTTCCTCGCAAAATATTCTCAAGCAAAACGCTTGGAATTTCTCGATCATCATAGGCTGATTCACCTCCTTTTTCCTTGATACCCATCAAACTCACTACTAAAAAGAATTTAGTTTTAATAGTTTATATATTATGTTTTTATGAGAAAAAATAATTTTTATAAAATAAAACATGAAATTTTTAGCCGGCTAATTTTATTAAAG
>DXSO01000128.1 GCA_019410445.1 Sutterella sp. | reverse complement strand
AGTAAACACAATGCAGCCGATTTTTCTGCACATTGACGGCAATTCGTTTTATTGCAACTGCGAGCGGCTTTTTCGACCCAATTTGCGCAATCGTCCTGTAGTTGTGCTCTCCAATAACGATGGCTGCATTGTGTCGCTGACTGAAGAAGCCAAAAAAGCAGGACTTAAGCGAGGCATGCCGTTGTTTAAGATCCAGGCCATCGTGGCTGAGCATGATGTGGCGGTGTTTTCTTCGAACTATGAGCTGTACAACTCGATTTCCGGACGAATGCAGCGCACCATTGCCGCGATGATTCCCAAAATGGAGTCCTACTCAATTGATGAAATCTTTGGAGACCTGACGGGGGTTCTGAAAGAAGATCCTGTCGAACTGAGCCTTTTGGTGCAGGAAATTCGCCGTCGTGTGCGACAGTGGGTCGGAATACCAACCTGTGCAGGAATTGCTCCGACTAAGACGCTTGCCAAATTGTGCGATTACTTTGCCAAGACCTATTCCGGATTTAACGGAGTCGTCAATTGGCTGGAACTTACGGAAAGCCGACGAATCAGAGCAATGGCGATTACGCCCATTCGAGAGATTTGGGGAATTGGAGGCCGAACGCGGGAAAAGCTTGAATCCATGGGAGTTCGGACTGTGCTGCATTTTGCTCGATTGGACAGTTCGTTCGTTAGACGTCGTTTTGGCGTGGTGCTGGAAAGAACACATCGGGAAATCAATGGTGTTTCCTGTATTCCTCTTGAAGAAAGTGCACCGGAACGTCAGCAAATCATCAGGACGCGCAGCTTTGCTCAAACCTGTAGAAATTTGGATTCTCTGCGTGCTTCGGTAACCGTTCATATGGCTGATGCCGTGAGAACACTCCGGCTGCAGAATTCGGCTGCCGGTACGGTCGGTGTGTTTTTTCATTCGGATCCGTTTCGAAAGAGTTCACCGCAGCATGCGGTGTTTGAATTCGAACGTTTGCCTCATGCTTGTGCGGATATTTTGACTTTAACCGGCAAGGCGGTGTCAATGACAGAGCGATATTACCGATTGGGCATTGCTTACAAAAAAGCCGGCGTGGTACTCACGGATCTAATACCGGCAAGTGATGCGCTCATACCGGAAACGTTGTTTGACAGTGATGAAATTTTGCTGCTGAAGCGACGAGAGCGTGTCCAGAATGTGCTTGATGTTCTCACTCGAAAATTCGGAAAAGGAACTCTCGGAATGGCATCGGCCAAGGTTTCACAAGATTGGCACATGCGGCGAGATTTCCTTTCTCCTCGCTATACAACTCGTTGGAATGAGATTTTGAAGGTGGGATGACGAAAAAGAGGAAGGCAACATTTCATCATTGATGAAATGATTGAACAATTTACAATAAATCAAGAATTGTCTTGACGGATTCAAATTCCGTTGATTTGCCGAGTGCATGTACCGAAAAAAAGAGGACAGTCCGATGAACGATCGCCAGACAACATCCGATATGCTTGCCCGCCGTATTGATTGTGCATTGGGCAGATGCGATTGTGAACTTAAGCTGACCAATCTCCGCATGCTTGACGTTATGAACGGCAAGATCATTGAGAATGCGGAGATTTTTGTTGACAATGGCATCATCATTGATGCGGGGCGGGAGTGTGCGGCCAAAGCTTCGCAAGTACTCGATCTCAATGGCGGATTAGCCGTGCCGGGGTTAATTGACGCGCATGTGCACATTGAATCTTCAATGCTTACTCCGGTGCGCTTTGCTCGTCTTGTCGCGCCGTTTGGCACTACGGCAGTTGTGGCTGATCCGCATGAGATTGCCAATGTGCTTGGACTCGAAGGGCTTGCGTTTATGTTCGAGCAAGCAAAGAAGGCGGAAATCGAGATCTTTTTCATGCTCTCGAGCTGTGTACCGTCCACCTCATTTGAAACGGCAGGGGCAGAACTTAAGGCTGAAGCGCTGCAAGATCTGTTGTGCGAGAAGCGGGTGCTGGGACTTGCCGAGATGATGAATGTTCCAGGAGTACTCGCCAAGGATTCGGATCTTTTGAACAAGATCGCCGTGACGCTTACAGTCGGAAAACGAGTGGATGGGCACAGCCCGCTTGTGGTTGGCAGTGTGTTGTCGGCATGTGCTGCCAGCGGTATATCAAGCGACCATGAGGCAAGTACTCTGCAGGAGTTTAAAGATCGTCTTGAGCGCGGAGTTGCGGTGTTTATGCGCGAGGGGTCTGCAGCTCAGAATGTTGAAGAACTTGCAAAAGGCATTACGCCGGCAAACAGTCGGTTTGTGTGTTTGTGTACCGATGATGCTTCACCGGATGATGTCTTTGGCAGAGGCCATGTCAACCATGTCGCTGCGCGTGCTGTGCAATGCGGTATTGACCCCATCGAAGCAATTCGGATGGCAACGATCAATACGGCGCAGCACTATGGATTGCGCGGCAAAGGCATTTTGGCTCCGGGTTTTGACGCTGATATCGCCGTGCTGTCCGATCTTAAAAAGATGCAGGTGTCGGCTTGCTTTGCTTCAGGACGACTGATTGCACGCAACGGAAGCATGACGACTCCCGAACCTGAAATTAAGGTCAGTGAATCTGTTCGAAGCTGCGTGCGCAACCAAGTCGTTACTGAAAAGGATCTCAAAGTCAAATCAAAATCAGGAAAGGTGCGTGTGATTGGTCTTGTGCCCGGCAATCTCATTACGGAGAGTCTGATACAAGAGGTGCGTACGACGGAGGATCAAAACGTTGAGTGCAGGGACAATCCCGGTTTGATGAAGCTGGCTGTCATTGAGCGTCATCACGCCAGCGGGCGAATTGGTCTTGGTTTTGTGAAAGGACTCGTCAAAAATGGGAAGGTTTTTGACGGAGCCATCGCAAGCACCGTTGCGCATGATTCACACAATATTGTGGTTGCCGGGGACAATGACGAAGACATGATTGCAGCCGTCGAGCAGCTTAAACGAATGCAGGGTGGTCTTGTGCTTGTTCGAAACGGCAAGCCGGCGGCAGAACTTCAGCTTGAAGTTGCCGGTTTGATGACCAATGCCGATGCGCAGAGTACGGCGTTGGCCAAGACACGTTTTATTGAAAAGGCTCATACGCTTTTTCACATACCTGAAGCACTGCACCCTGTGATGGCGCTGAGCTTTCTGCCGTTGGCGGTTATTCCGCATCTTCGGGTGACCGATAGGGGACTTTTTGATGTGGATGCATTTGCCTTGACAACAATCGATCCGCAGACTTGAAGAAGGGATCGGTGCTTATGTGAAAATGAGAAGATGATTAAATCAGTAAATGTGTAATTGTGTATTTGCTGATTTAATCGCTATCACAGTTCAACAGATACTTGGTTGCAAGAACGCACAAACCCACAAATGTGTAAAAGTGGATTTGTGTTGGATGTAACGGACAACATTGTTCAGTCCAGAGTAAAAAAAGAGGGAACGCACCCTTAAGGTACGCCCCCTTGTTTGCCAACTAAAAAGTCGATGGCTCAGAGCAAAGCGGATTTCATTTGTTTTACGTATGCACCGATATGCTCGGGAGCTTCTTTGCCGTATTGCTCAAGCAGCTTGATGATGGCGGAACCAACAATGGCACCGTCGGATAGATCTGCCATTTTTTTAGCTTGCTGCGGAGTGGAAATACCGAAACCGATCGCGCAGGGAAGCGAGGAGTTGTGACGGATGGTTTTGATCATGGAATCGAGATCGGTTGTGATTTCAGTCCTCACTCCGGTTACACCGAGGCTGGAGACGACATAAATGAAGCCTTGAGCCTCACGGGCGATCATTGCGATGCGATTGGTTGATGTCGGAGCGATCATCGAAATGAGATCAACACCGTATTGATTGCATAACGGCAGGAATTCGTCTTTTTCTTCAAAGGGCAGATCGGGCAGGATCAAACCATCGATACCGATATCCTTGCAGGTGGAGATAAAGCGCTTTGCTCCGTAGGAGAAAACAACATTGGCGTAGGTCATGAAGACAAACGGTACCGAGACATCCTGGCGCAGCGATCTGACCAGATCAAAAATTCGATCCGTTGTCGCTCCGGCGTTGAGCGCCCGAAGATTAGCAGCTTGAATCACCGGACCTTCAGCCGTCGGGTCGGAAAAAGGGATACCGAGTTCAATGAGGTCGGCTCCATTGGCTGCGGCGGCGCGTACCGCCTTGGCAGTCGTTTCGAGATCGGGATCACCGCAAGTGATGAAGGCGATGAAAGCTTTGCCGTGGTCAAAAGCGTGTTTGATGTTACTCATGGATATCCTCGCCTCTGTAGCGCGCAATGGCGGCACAGTCTTTGTCGCCTCTGCCGGAAAGTGTGATCACAATGGTTTTGTCGCTTCCCATTGCTGGAGCGATTTTCATCGCATGGGCGACGGCATGTGCTGATTCAATTGCCGGAATAATGCCTTCGGTTCGTGCCAGATATTCAAAAGCGTTGACTGCCTCGTCATCGGTTACAGGGACGTACTCGGCTCGTCCGATATCGTGCAGGTAGGCATGTTCAGGACCGATGCCGGGATAATCGAGTCCGGCGGAAATGGAGTAGACGGGGGCGATCTGTCCGTCCTGGTTTTGACAGAAATAAGACTTCATGCCGTGAAAAATGCCGATTCTTCCCGTGGCGATCGTTGCTGCGGTTTCGGCTGTATCGACACCTCGGCCTGCCGCTTCACAACCGATTAATCGAACCGATGCATCGTCAATGAAGTGGTGAAAGCTGCCGATTGCATTGGATCCGCCGCCGACACAGGCAATGACGACATCGGGAAGTTTTCCTTCCTTGGCAAGCATTTGCTGCTTGATTTCTTTAGAAATGACAGACTGAAAGTCGCGCACGATCATTGGAAATGGGTGCGGCCCCATAACGGATCCAAGACAATAGTGCGTATCGTCAATGCGGGAAGTCCATTCGCGGAGTGCTTCGGAAACAGCATCCTTGAGGGTGCCTGTGCCGGTTTTTACGGGGACGACTTCAGCACCGAGCAGACGCATGCGATATACGTTGAGGGCTTGCCGAATGGTATCTTCCTCTCCCATAAAAACAACGCACTCAAGTCCCATAAGGGCGGCGGCGGTAGCTGAGGCGACACCGTGTTGTCCTGCGCCGGTTTCTGCAATCAGACGGGTTTTTCCCATCTTTTTGGCAAGCAACGCCTGCCCGAGCACGTTGTTGATCTTGTGAGCTCCGGTGTGATTGAGATCCTCGCGTTTGAGGTAAATCTTTGCGCCGCCGAGATCATTCGTCATTTTTTCAGCGAAGTAAAGTCTCGAGGGACGGCCGGCAT